>CANQEB010000100.1 GCA_947594085.1 uncultured Lachnospiraceae bacterium
TGTGAAGAATACAGAAGCTAACCGCAAGAAGTATTTGAGCAAGTGATTGGAGCTGAAGCTGCGGTGGGTCATCGCCCACCGCAGCTTCAGTATCTCTTCAGTACAGATAATCGCTGTTTACGTAGCCGTATTTCCCGAGCTTCGGAGAATAGACATACCAATAAGTGGAATCGGAAGTATCCTGTACCTGGACGGTATCGCCGGTGTAGAGCTTGCCGATTTCATTGTTTTTGTCATACGCTTTTGCATTGCGTAGCGCGAGATAACCGGACTCTACCCGGACGGACCATGTGGCTCCGGAGACTGGCGTGGAAACCGGGGCAAGCAGGTAGTTTTTGTTCACATAGCCGTATTTTCCAAGTACTGGCGCATAGACATACCAGTAGGTGGAATCAGAGGAATCCTGCACCTGAACGGTATCGCCGGTGTAGAGCTTGCCGATCTCATTGTTTTTGTCATACGCTTTTGCATTGCGTAGCGCGAGATAACCGGACTCTACCCGGACGGACCATGTGGCTCCGGAGACTGGCGTGGAAACCGGGGCAAGCAGGTAGTTTTTGTTCACATAGCCGTATTTTCCAAGTACTGGCGCATAGACATACCAGTAGGTGGAATCAGAGGAATCCTGCACCTGAACGGTATCGCCGGTGTAGAGCTTGCCGATCTCATTGCTTCTGTCGAAGGCCTTTGCAGTGCGCAGGGCAAGATAACCAGAATCGACCTTAACGGTCCAGCCATCGCTTGGAGCAATCAGATATTCTTTGTTGACGTAGCCATACTTTCCAAGCACAGGGGCATAGACGTACCAGTAGGTAGAATCAGAAGTATCCTGCACCTGAACGGTATCGCCGGTGTAAAGCTCGCCGATTTCGTTGCTTCTGTCAAAAGACTTGGCAGTGCGCAGAGCAAGATAACCAGAATCCACTTTGACGGTCCAGTAGGCACCGGAATCCGCAGACGGTTCAGCGGATGTAATTGGACCGGTCAAATAATCACTGTTTACGTAGCCGTACAGCCCGAGCTTTGACGAGAAGACATACCAGTAAGTTAGATCGCTCGTATCCAGAACCTCTACACAATCATCAGTATAGAGCTTGCCGATCTCATTGCTTCTGTCAAATGCCTTAGCATTGCGCAAGGCTAGGTAGCCATCAGATACGACAACCCGATAGATGTCTCCCGCGGCATGGCTTCTCAGACATCCAAGCGGCAGAACCACTGCAAGGATAATGAGAGCCAGCACCATCTTTTGCGATAAGGTTGTCCTGAGCGAACAGATTGATTTTCTTTCCATAACGTTTCCCTCCTTGTAAAATATAAAACCATCTGATACAAATTCAGATCAACTGCAGTAATAGTCGTAAATTTGTCTGCTCAGAGAGGCGATCGTGTACTGTGCGCTTCCGACATCGGAAAGATTCTCGGACATGAAGACAATGATCAGATCATTCCATGTATCATAGAGAATTCCCGCATCGTTCTCCACATCGTCCAGCTCGCCGGTTTTGTTGGCGACTTTGACCCCCTCTGGCATTTGAGCTGGTATCTTGTTGCGTCTCTGCTGTGCCTTGAGCAAATCGTACATGGAATCCGCGTAAGGATTTTCATCCGAATTTCCATTGTAAACCTTCTGCAGAAAATGGCCACAGTCAGACACGGAAGTATAATTGTCATCGAACTCATTGCTGTGCAGAAGCAGGCGTCCCATATGTGTTTCGTAATAACCGTGCTCCATACAATAATCGTTGACGATACTCATTCCGGTGGAAGAATCCCCACCGCCCAGGCAGTTGACAAGCGCATTTGCCGCGTCGTTGTCACTGACAGTGATCATCGAGTAGAGGTAGGAATCCAGTGTGCCTTGCCCATATTGGGAGCTAAGATTCTCATAATCCTCATAGACGGCCCCCATGATATAGAGCTTGATCAGGCTGGCCGCCTGCATAAGATGGCTGTCGATAGAGGATTCAGTGCCTTTCACCAGATCGCTTATGTACACCGCCCAATTTCCGTTTCCCGCCGGAAGGGAGCTTCGGATCTGTGAGATCAGTGCCTCTAATTCATCATCAACAATAATTTCGGATGATTCGATATCAACCATGCCGGTGTCAATTTCAGGCAGGTTAGAGGCAGATAGCGATTCGACGTCGACCAGTCCTGCTTCCGCACCGGAAGATGATATTTCTGTTTCACTTTCTTCTTTTGGCGCGGTCTCCGATGCGCGGCAGAAAGACACCGATGTGCAAGTGAAAATCAGAACAAATAAAAGTGTGAATACTGTATTTCGTGATCCAGAAGTCATCGCGTAGTATGCCTCCTTATTATGTTTAAAAATATTATAAGCGCGGCAGGAAAAGTTTTCAAGATTTTTTCCGCGGTTTGGGGCGATTTGGATATTTGAAATGCATTTCTGAGTGAAACAGGAACTGAAAAAAGGGCCGCGCATTTCTGTGCGACCCTTTCTTAGATTTAACGAAAATGGAATTTTCGACTGTTACCCTTCAATCGCGATATACTTGCGATCCTCGACAGCCGGCTTGCTCTCCTTCTTCGGGACGAGCATTTTCAGCGTGCCATTCTCGAACTTCGCCTTGATCTCATCCTGCGTGACGGCTTCTCCTACGTAGAAGCTTCTGCTGCAGCTGCCGTAGTGACGCTCACGGCGGATGAAGCGGCCGTTCTCGTCCTTCTCTTCGTTGTTCGTGTCGGTGCTGGCCTGGATCGTCAGGTAGCCGTCCTTTAACTCGGCCTGGACGTGATCCTTGTCAACACCCGGGATATCCATCGTGATCTCGTATCCTTGATCGGTATCCTTGATATCGGTCTTCATCATACCGGCCTTCGCGATGTTGCTGTGGTCGAGCTCACTCGTCCGAAACGCGTTGAACGGGAAGCTGAAAAAGTCGTCAAACATATCTCTTCCAAAAATACTAGGCATCATCATAAGTCATCTCTCCTTTTTGATTATATTATTTCCTGTGTTTTTGTTTTTTAGAACGTGGAAAAAGAAATTTGATGAAAAATTCTTTTCTCTTGCTCGTTCTAGATGTAATATAGCACGCATTGTCAGCACTGTCAAGAGGTGAGTGCTAATTTTTTGTGAAAAATCTTATTCGTGTTTTATGTTGATTTGTGTCTGGAAAACAGATAAAATAAATTATATGTATTAAGGAGGCAAAATATGATAGCGGGAAGCATATTTTTAATAATAGGACTGGTTTTGCTGCTGGTGGGTATCATTTTTGTTATTTGCTGGAGACATCTTGCCCGATATTCAGGAGTGACAACGGGAGTGATTACAGATATCACGTGGTCAGGATATCAGTATAATAAGCAGGCAGAGGAGGCTACAATTTCCCGGGGAGATCGCAAGCCTCACATTCAAATGAATGCGAACACCGGACATTCCAGCGGATATCTCGGCGGAAACAAGACTATGTATGCGCCTATCTTTCAATATGCTGTAGATGGAAGGACGTATTCCAGAGCCAGTGGATTGGCCTACAGCAAAGGACTGGCTCAAAAGAAGCTGGGGAAAACAGTGCCGGTATATTACAATGTGAATAATCCCCAAAGAGCCTCCCTGTCGAATGGGAAAGGATATAAAATGCTTGGGCTGGGCTTTTCCACAGGAGGGATCCTGTTCTGTATCATTGGTTTTGCGTTAAACATAGCTGATCACATGTATCTGATTTAGCCTGTAAAAATTGACAAACGCCCGGGGAATCTATATACTATTATTTATAAAATACGATACGAAGCGTATCACAAAGGAGGGTATCAGATGGACATCAAAGATATGATCGCAAAGGTGGAAGCAAAGGTTGGGGACAAGGCGTTTCAGGCAGCTCTGAAGAAGGATCCGATCAAGGCAGTGGAGGATCTGCTGGGTGTAAATTTGCCGGATGAGCAGCTGAAGGCGGTTCTGACCGCCGTGAAAGCGAAGCTTGGGTCTGCGGATCTTGCCGGGATCGTAGACGGCCTGGAGGAGAAGCTTGGCGATGTGCTCGGTGGAGCGGAAGGAAAGCTCGGCGACGTGATCGGTGACACAAAAGAGAAGCTTGACTCAGAGGAAGTGAGTGGCATTGTGAAGGGTGCTGGGGAGAAGATCGGCGATGCCCTGGATGGTGCCAAAGGACTTCTGGGTGGCTTGTTCGGCAAAAAGGATTAAAAATCTGTATAAGAAAAGGATGTGATAAGTATGAAACGAGTTGGATTGTTGACAAGCGGTGGCGACTGCCAGGCGCTGAACGCAACAATGAGAGGTGTGGTGAAGGGCCTGTCGTCGAACCTCACGGAGCTTGAGGTCTATGGTTTCATGAACGGCTATAAGGGCCTGATCTACGGGGATTATCGTCTTCTGACTTCCAGAGACTTCTCCGGCATCCTGACGAAGGGCGGCACGATCCTCGGCTCATCTCGTCAGCCGTTCAAGCTGATGCGTGAGCCGGACGAGAAGGGTCTGGACAAGGTTGAAGCGATGAAGCAGAACTACTACAAGCTTCGTCTGGACTGCCTCGTGATCCTGGGCGGCAATGGCACGCAGAAGACTGCGAACTTGCTGCGTGAGGAAGGGCTGAACATTATTCACCTTCCGAAGACAATCGACAACGATATCTGGGGCACCGACATGACGTTTGGCTTCTACAGCGCAGTCAATATCGCGACGGACGCGATCGATCGCATTCACACGACGGCGGCTTCCCACAACCGTGTCTTCATCGTGGAGGTTATGGGACACAAGGTAGGCTGGCTGACACTTTACGCAGGGCTTGCGGGTGGCGCAGACATTATTTTGCTCCCGGAGATTCCATACGATATCAAGAAGGTCATCGAGGCGATTGACCGCAGAACAAAGGCCGGCAAGGGCTTCACGGTTATCGCGGTGGCTGAGGGCGCGATCTCGAAGAAGGACGCGAAGCTGAGCAAGAAGGATTATAAGAAGAAGCTCGAGGCGAAGAAATACCCGTCTGTCGCTTACGAGATCGCGGAGGAGATCAAAGCTGCGAACGGCCCGGAGGTGCGCATCACGGTTCCCGGACATACGCAGAGAGGCGGAAGCCCGTGTCCGTACGACCGCGTGCTCTCCACGAGAATCGGTGTGACCTGCGCGGAGCTGATTCTGAACGACGAGTATGGCTATATGGTCGGTATCGTCAACGGCAAGATGAAGAAGGTGCCGCTCGGTGAGGTTGCCGGCAAGCTGAAGGTTGTCTCCCCGAAGGATCAGATCATCAAAGAAGCGAAGCTCATGGGTATCAGCTTCGGAGACTGATCACCCGAGGACAAAAGAGATAGAAAAAGGAACGCATGCGCCTGTTTTCTTATGGGGCGTACGTCTGCGTGAATATTGACAGGGGTGCAGATATGAGCTATACAGCCTTATATAGAAAATTCCGCCCGGATAACTTTGAGGATGTCAGGGGACAGGATCATATCGTGAAGACGCTCAGGAATCAGATTCTTGCGGACCGCATCGGACACGCATATTTGTTCTGCGGGACCAGGGGAACTGGTAAGACCACCGTAGCGAAGATTTTGGCTCGGGCGGTCAACTGCGAGCATCCGGTCGGAGGGAATCCCTGCAACAAATGTGCATCCTGCCGCGCGATCGCGGCAGGATCTTCCATGAATGTGATTGAGATCGACGCCGCATCCAACAACGGCGTCGACAACATCCGCGAGATCCGTGAGGAGGTCATGTACGCTCCGGCGGATGGGAAATACAAGGTCTACATTATCGACGAGGTGCATATGCTTTCGACGGGCGCGTTCAACGCGCTTCTGAAGACACTGGAAGAGCCGCCGGCTTACGTGATCTTTATTCTGGCGACGACCGAGGCACATAAGATCCCGGTCACAATCCTCTCCAGGTGTCAGCGCTACGATTTTCGCAGGATTGGACAGGAGACAATTCTGGAGCGCCTGCAGGAGCTTGTACTGGCAGAACATGTGGACGCGGAGGAGAGGGCTCTGCGCTACATTGCGAAGAAGGGCGACGGTTCTCTGAGAGACTCGCTGAGTCTGTTGGATCAGTGCATCGCGTTTTACCTCGGTGAGACGTTGACCTACGACAGAGTGCTGGAAGTGCTGGGCGCGGTGGACACCGAGGTCTTCAGTGATTTTTTGCGCAAGATTTTGGACGGTGATCTGGTGAATGTGATCCGCTCGCTCGAGACGCTGATTATGCAGGGTAGAGATCTGACGCAGTTCGTGAATGACTTCACCTGGTACATGCGAAATCTGATGCTGCTCAAGGCCTCGGATGACATGGAAGAGGTGCTTGACATTTCCACAGAGAATTTAGAGCGGCTTCGTGAGGAGGCCGCGATGATTCGAAACGACACGCTGATGCGATTTATTCGGATCTTTTCTGAGTTAGCGTCCAACATCCGCTATGCGAGCAACCGTCGTGTGCAGCTGGAGCTTGCTCTGATCAAGCTATGCCATCCGGAAGCCGAGCGGGATGAGCTCTCTGTAGTCGAGCGCATCCGCAGATTGGAGCGCCTGGCGGAGCAGGGCGCGCTCGTCCGTCCGGCGGGAGGAGCCGAAGCGCCGGGAAGTTATGCCGGAGGGATGCCGGGGGCCGCGGGAGCGTATGCAGGTGGAGCGCCGAGCGGCTCGACAGGGGTTGGGTACCCGGGCGGCTCGGATGGTACTGTGATGGGCGATATTCCCGGAGATGCTCAGCCTGCGTCGTATCAGCGCGCGGCGCCTGAGGATCTGAAGCAGGTCTGTACGATGTGGAAGACGATTATCGCTCAGACGGAAGGGATGTTCCGCGTGGTCCTTGCGGCTGCGCAGCCGAAATACAATGCGCAGGACGAAAACGACGGACGGTTGTTTGTCGTGTTTGCCGATTTTCTGGCGGAGCGCTATATTGACAACGCCCAGAAAAAGGCAGAGCTTGAGCAGATCATAGAAGAGAAGATCGGAAAGCATGTCGAGCTGAAGTTTGTCCTGGCGGCAGACGAACAGATTCACAAAGGAACGCTAGCTGCGATCGATTTGGAAGAACGAATACACGAGTTTATTCATACTGATATAGAAATTGAGCAGGAAGATTCTGACGACTGAGGTCATGGAAAGTATGGGTCAAAGCTTTATGAATCCTCGCAGAGATGGTTTTTAGACGGTACTCTGCAGCGATTCAGACAAGAAAAACAGCAGAATGTGGAGGGAGCATTATGGCGAAACGCGGAGGATTTCCGGGTGGCATGGGCATGCCGGGAAACATGAACAATCTGATGAAACAGGCGCAGAAGATGCAAAAACAGATGGAGGAGAATCAGAAGGCGCTTGAGGAACAGGAGTTTACGGCGGCTGCGGGTGGCGGAGCTGTTGAGGTCACGGTCACCGGCAAACGAGAAGTGACGAAGGTGAAGCTGGCGGAAGAGGTTGTGGATCCGGATGATATCGAGATGCTCGAGGACCTGATCGTGGCGGCCACGAATGAAGCGCTGCGAAAGGCAGAGGAGGCCGCGTCTTCTGCGATGGCAAAGCTGACCGGTGGATTGGGTGGACTGGGAGGCTTTGGACTCTGATGGATTACTATGGAAGTCAGATGTCACGGTTGATCGAGCAGCTTTCCTCCCTGCCGGGAATCGGTGGAAAATCCGCGCAGCGGCTCGCGTTTCATATCATAAATATGCCGAAGGAGCGTGTAGATCAGCTGGCGCAGGCCATCACAGAGGCGCGGTCAAATGTCCGCTACTGCAAGGAATGTTGCACGCTGACGGATCAAGAGATTTGTCCGATCTGCAGCAACCCTGCCAGAGACAAGAAGACAATTATGGTCGTGGAGAGCACGAGGGATCTTGCGGCGTATGAGAAGACGGGCAAATATGAAGGCGTCTACCATGTTCTGCATGGCGCGATCTCCCCGATGCTGGGGATCGGTCCCGGAGACATCCGC
>CANQEB010000101.1 GCA_947594085.1 uncultured Lachnospiraceae bacterium
GATCATTGAGATCACGCGCACAACGGCGAGTGCGTAGACTACGAGGGCCAAAAGATCCCGCTCAGCCTTTATTGCACTGTCTTTCGCTCAGGGGAAAAGATCGTGCGCTACAGCGAGCTGTTCACAGGCCTTCAGACCGCGCTGCGGGACGCGAAGGTGTAGCAGCGGAATAAGATTTACGGGTATCTGAAAATTCCACAGAAATTCCACATAGATTCCTAAATGTTTCCCCAATACCGGTTTATCATAGGATCATCACAAGCGGAGGAACACTCCGGGAAAGGAAGGATCTTATGAAAACCAAGAAGTTTTTGGGAATCACGGCAGCATTGGCGATAACTGTACTGACAGGAGGATCGCTGGCGATATTTGCGGCAGAGACAGTAACTCCGGATGCGGAGGTAGTCGAGGCAGAGCCAGAGACAACAGCGCCGGCCGGGGAGGAGACTGAGGCAGAGCCGGAGACAGCAGCGCCGGTCGTGAAGGAGACCGAGGCAGGGCTGGCGGTTTCGGATGTGGAAGTAGTCGAGGCAGAGCCGGAGACAGCAGCGCCGGTCGTGGAAGAGACTGAGGCAGCGCCGGCAGTTTCGGACGCGGAAGCAGACGACACGGATTACAGCTACCATGTCGGGCAGCAGAGCAGTACTGCCAGAAACGATGCTTACGAGGCGCTGCCGGAAGGCGGTACCAAGGAAGAGGCGGAAGAATTCTATGAGACCTATGAAGTCGGCGGAGGCGCCTGGGCGGACGGAGCGTACGACGAATCCCTGAAGTCCGGCTATGGCTACGCGGAGGGGCAGCAAAGAGCGGCTCAGTATGCGCAGGACGGCGATGACGACGAGGCGTATAAATCGGGTTACAGCTACAGCGTGGGCCGACAGAATTATATGGATAACTATCCGAATTACACAAAGTAAATCAAAACATGGCAGCTGGGCGGGTAAGCAATTATCCGCCTTTGCTTGCATTTGTGCGGATGGTTAGGGTATAATTTTCAGGGGTGATAAAGAATGCCAAAAATACTGATCGTTGACGATGAAGAAGAGATCGTCCGCCTGATCGTGCGTTATGCGCAGCGCGAGGGCTATGAGACGGCAGAGGCCAGTGACGGCAGCGAGGCTGTCGAGCTGTGCAGGAAGTGCGATTTTGACATGATCATTATGGATGTGATGATGCGGGACATGGACGGTTATACGGCGGTGAAAAAGATACGCTCGGAAAGGGACATTCCCGTTTTGATGCTGTCTGCGCGGGGAACGGAGTACGACAAGCTATTTGGCTTCGAGGTGGGTGTGGACGATTATGTCACCAAACCATTTTCGCCGAAGGAGCTGATGGCGAGGGTAAATGTGATCCTCAAGAGACGGGCAAAAAACGGCGCCGTGAATGCTGCCGATACAAACAAAGCGGAGAAACTGGTCTTTGGCGGTCTTGAGATCGATATGGCCGGTCGCAGCGTTTCCATCGACGGGGAAAAGGCGGAGCTGACGTTAAAGGAATACGATCTTCTGACCTATCTTGCGCGAAACCGCGGGATTGCGCTGAGCCGCGACCAGATCCTGGACGGCGTGTGGGGATACGACAGCTTCGGCGACGAGCGGACCGTGGATTGGCAGATCAAGCTTCTCAGGGGCAAGCTGGGAAAATACCGCGATCATATCCGCACGGTGAGAGGAGTGGGATACAAATTTGAAGCGTAAGGTCAGACCATTCAAAACGAAGCTTTGCATGTATTTTCTGATAGATACGGCGGTGATATTCGCGCTCCTCTGGCTGCTGCAGACAGTCTTTCTGCAGGGGACGTACAACTGCATGCTGATCCGCAATACGAAAGCCGCGGCGGAGGAGATTGCCGCCGGTGCTCTTGGTACGGGTGATCCTGCCGCGAATAATCCTGACAGGGACGACTCTGCCGCGAATAATCCTGACAGGGACGACTCTGCCGCGAACGGTCTTGACACGGGTCGGATCGACGCGATCGCGCTGGAGAATTCGCTGCTCGTCTATGTGACTGACCACGAGGGCGTGATCGTCTACAGCACGGATTCCTACAAGGGCAATTACGCGCATGACGGTCAGGGCGATCATGACGGGAGCATGAATCCGTATCTGAAGGATGAGGAGCTGGACTATCAGCAGGCGGCGTATCGGAGCCTTCCGGACGGGTATGACGCGTTCCTTGCGGAGCTTGCCGAAAGCGGCGGTACGCTGGAAAAGAAGTCCGATACGCAGTATGTGTACGGCAGGTATCTGGACGACGGAAAAGTGCTCTATGTCGGCGTGACGCTCGATCCGGTCGGCGCTGCGGCAAGGATCATTCGCGTGCAGCTTCTGATCGTGACAGGGCTCTCTCTGGCGCTCGCCGTGCTGCTTGCGTTTCTGCTTGCCAGACGCTTTGCGAAACCGATCTCCTTTTTGTCCGCACAGGCGGCCCGGCTTGGCGACGACGATTATCACGCGGGCGGACGGGACGGTTTTTGCGCGGAGACAGACCGGCTCGGCGAGATCCTTGACCGCACGGACGAGAAGCTTCGCGAGGCAAAAAGCTATCAGCGCGACCTGCTCGCGAATATCTCACACGATCTGCGGACGCCGCTGACGATGATCCGGGGCTACGCGGAGAGCATCCGGGATTTCGGCGGCGAGGAGGAGCAGCGGACGGAGGACGCCGACATTATCATTCAAGAATCCGACCGACTGAGCGCGCTCGTAAACGAGATACTGGAATACTCGGAGCTGCAGGCAAACGGCGGCGAGATGGAAATGGAAACGGTGGATATGTCGGAGCTCGTGACGAAGGTCGCCGCGCAGTTCGAACCGCTTTTCCGGGCGAACGGCGGGATTGTGCGCAAAGAGATCGCCCCGGATCTGACGGTAAAAGGAAACGCCGGCAGACTGCAGCGCGCCGTATACAACCTGCTCGACAACGCGATACGGCACACGAAGGAGAGCGAGGGAATACGAGTCGCGCTCTGCCAAAAGGATGACCGTGTGAGATTTGAAGTCAGCGACCACGGCGGCGGCATCCCGGCCGAACAGCTGCCGCACATCTGGGAAAAATATTACACCTACCGGCAGCGCGGGAAGCAGGGCGTGTCGGGCCTGGGCCTTGCAATCGTCCGTCAGATCGTCGAGCTCCACGGCGGACGCTGCGGCGTGGACACAGAGGAAGGGGTCGGGAGCACGTTCTGGATAGAGCTGTAGCCAATCAAAAATGAGGAAAAATACGAAAGGGTGTAGTCATTTCTGCGTTGATAATTTGCACAATGCAGATTATAATTACGGTAAATGAAAAGAAAAGCTGCTATTAAACACAAATTGTGGGAAATGCGGCAAAGGAGGCAAGGTATGAGTCAACATCAAATTGACGTTGCAGATATGCAGTGCTGGATTTTTCGGATGGCACAGCTCAGATGGCGTATGTCTCCGAAAGAGTGTGCCGCTGTTTTCAAACAGCATGATGTTCTTGGCTTTATTTCCAGATGCTATGATATCCTCCATCTCAGCAGCTATGAGTGTGCATTAAATGACGTAGAAGAGATGCTGCGGAATCGCGGGGTGATTTTAAGATGACGCTTCTGCCCAATCGACTGGAGAATCAATTTTGCTTTTGTACTGAGAAAGCCATCCGTGCACTGCGTTTTATGGGGAGTGAGAGATATGACATCGGCAACAGAAGTATTTGACGACCAGCAAAAGGAATTATGCGCAATCATTGTCATGCGCGCTATGCTTGAGGATTATTGCGCTGAGAAGGACATTTCTTTCGAGGAGGCTTTCCTTGAGTTTGCCGCATCAAAGGCCTATTTTATGCTGTTTGACTTCTCAACCGGATTATGGAGAGAAGGGCCTGATTATCTGCGGAATGTATTTGCGGAGGATTTTCACTAACATTATCTGTGCGTTGCTTTCCTCAGATTTCAAACATTGACAATGATTTCAGTTTCTGCTACAATACAGAAGTTAGATGAAACTAACCAAAAGAAAAGCCGAAAGGCTTCTTTTTTGGACAGTTGGTTAGAGAAAACTAACCGTAAAAAGGAGGTTCAGAGTGAGCGTTACGATCATAGGCGGAAACGAATGCATGGTCTGTCAGTACGAAAAGATCTGCAGGGAACATGGATGCAAGGCAAAGATATTTGTGAAGGAGAGCGGCCGCATAAAGAAGAAAATGGGCTGCCCGGATCTGATGATCATATTTGTGAATACGGTATCCCACAAGATGGCGATCAGCGCCGTTACGGAAGCCAGGCGGAATGGGGTTCGGGTGGAGCGGATCCATTCGAGCAGCTGCGCAGCGCTCGAAAGTGTTCTGCGGGATGTCAGGGAGGAGCAGAGGTGAACACGAAAATGGATGTGGAACTGCGGGCATCCGGGGAGGACTATCTGGAGGCGGTCTTGATTCTGGGACAGCGGAAAAGTCAGGTGCGTGCCATAGATGTTGCGCAATATCTGGGTTATGCCAAGACCAGCGTCAGCCACGGGCTGCGTCTTTTGCGCCAGGGCGGTTTTCTGAGCAGGGACGCGGACGGCTATCTGTATTTGACTGAGACCGGCAGGGATATGGCGGAGCGGGTCTACGCAAAACACCGCTTTTTTGCCGGGTGGCTGATCAGGGCGGGCGTTGCGCCGGACATTGCCGAGAAGGATGCCTGCCGCATGGAGCATGCGATCAGCGAGGAGAGCTTTCAGAGCCTGATGCAGGCGCTGGAGTATCCGCAGAAAACTTCCACAGACGGTTTGTCTTGACTCCCCGGTTTTTTATCAGATAAAATTCAGTCAACAATGCCAGAATCTGAGATGATCAAATGCAGAGCGCCTGCGATGCTATAGCAAACGTCAAATACATTTTCCGTTTGCTACAGCCCCTCCGGGGGATGCAAAATGGCGCTGTGCCGAATGGAGGTGATTCCAGTGAAACAGCATCGGTTTTGGGCATGGTGCGCCGTCTTTTGCATGGCTATGGTGATGTTCACAGGGTACAAACATAAGTAGGATGGCAGTGAAGGAGAACAGTAAAAGAAATCAGTAAAAGAGAACAGGGAGGACATGCTATGAATTATGAAAAGTGCTTGAAGAGTCTTGCTGTATTTGCGGGAGGGATTTTGTTCGGCTCTGCCGGATTGAAGCTGCTGTCCAGCCGGGACGCAAAAAAGGTCTATACCCACGCCACTGCCGCGGCTCTGCGGGTGAAGGAGTCGGTCATGGAGACAGTGACCACCGTGGAAGAGAACGCCGCAGATATACTGGCATCAGCGAAGGATCTGAACAATCGGCGGGCGGAACAGGAAGCTGCGGACGCCGCCGGATATGCGGAAGAGGAAAACACAGACGTTCCTGAACAGGAGGAGAACTGACCGGTATGAACGTAACCGTGAAGCATCGCAGCCGGGGCCGCATCCGAGTTCAGATGGCGCAGCCCCGGATGTCACTGGAACAGGCTGATCTGCTGGAGTGCTATCTTCAAAGGCTTCCGGACGTCACAAGGGCTGTCGTTCATGAGCGGACCCGTTGTGCCATTGTGGAATATCAGGGTTGTGAGGCGGACGTTTTAAGGGCGTTCAGACGTTTTTCTTATAAAATGGAGGAGCTGTGCCCGCCTCTCAACAGCAGCCGGACGCTGAACCGAACCTATGAAGAGAAGCTGGTGGGCATGGTTGCCGCAAAAGCCGTGACCACGCTTTTCTTTCCAATGCCTTTGCGGGCTGTCTACACTGTCTGGAAATCTATCCCGCACTTATACCGCGGCATACGATGCATTTTGCGGGGACAGATGTATGTGGAGGTGCTGGACGCCCTTTCAATCGGGATCTCGCTGATCCGGGGCGATTTTTCCACTGCATCTTCGGTGCGCTTCCTTCTCGGATTGGGTGAGCTTCTGGAGGAGTGGACCCGCAAAAAGTCTGTCAGCGATCTGGCGCAGTGCATGGCTCTGAATGTTGACCGGGTTTGGCTTAAGACACCGCAGGGTGATGTTCTCGTGCCGTTGTCACAGATCCGGGAGGGCGATCAGCTGCGCGTCCGGCTGGGAGGTCTGATCCCGCTTGACGGTGTGATCACCGAGGGGGAGGTCATGGTCAACCAGGCGTCTCTCACCGGGGAGTCCATACCGGTTCCCAAGCGCACGGGCATGACAGTCTACGCGGGGACGGTGGTGGAGGAGGGCGAGTGTGTCCTTCAGGCTGCGGGCCAGTCGGGAAGCAGCCGTTACGATAAGATTGTAGCCATGATCGAACAGTCGGAGTCCTTAAAATCCACGGCGGAGAGCCGTGCGGCAAATCTGGCGGACCGGCTGGTGCCTTACACTCTGGCGGGCAGCCTGCTCACATACTTATTGACCAGAAATGTTTCCAGGGCTCTGTCCGTACTCATGGTGGATTTCTCCTGCGCCCTGAAGCTTTCCATGCCTCTGGCGGTTCTTTCCGCGATGCGGGAGGCGGGCGGTTTCCATGTGACGGTGAAGGGCGGCAGGTATCTGGAGAAGATTGCCCTGGCGGACACGGTTGTCTTTGACAAGACCGGCACGTTGACGCACGCCTGCCCGGTGGTCGCGGAAGTCGTACCGTTCGGCGGGCATGACCGGACGGATATGCTCCGGCTGGCGGCCTGTCTGGAAGAACATTTCCCGCATTCCATGGCGAACGCCGTTGTTCAAGCCGCGCGGGAACAGGGACTGTCCCATGAGGAAATGCACTCGGAGGTAGAGTACATCGTCGCCCACGGCATCGCCAGCGAGGTAAATGGCAGGCGGGTCGTCATCGGCAGCGCGCATTTTGTCTTTGAGGATGAGCATTGCATGATTCCGGATGGCGACAAGGCGCGTTTTGACGCTCTGCCGGATCGGTATTCCCACCTGTATCTGGCGATCAGCGGCGTACTGTCCGCTGTGGTCTGCATCTCGGATCCCCTGCGGCAGGAGGCCGGTTCGGTGATTCGCAGCCTGCGCGATCTGGGTATCCGTCGGGTGGTCATGCTCACCGGAGACAGTGAGCGTACCGCTGCCGCGATTGCTGCTGAGATCGGTGCAGACGAATATCAGGCGGAGATCCTGCCCGCGGATAAGGCTGATTTTGTGGAGGCAGAGCGGGCAAAAGGACATACGGTCATCATGATCGGAGACGGCATCAATGATTCCCCGGCGCTGTCCAGGGCCGATGTGGGCATTGCCATCAGCGACGGCGCGGCGATTGCCAGGGAGATCGCGGACATCACCATTGCCGCGGACAGCCTGTTTGAGCTGGTCAGTCTGCGGCGGATTGCTGATCGCCTGACCGGCCGCATCCGCTCCAATTACCGTTTTGTCATCGGATTCAATGGCTCCCTGATCGCGTTGGGAGCGCTGGGTGTGCTGGCTCCGGCGGCATCCGCCATGCTGCACAACCTTTCTACGCTGGGCGTCAGCCTGCGGAGCATGACGAATCTGCTGGAAACGAATGAAAGCAAGTTTTGATGTTGGTTACACCTGGCAAACCGTATTTTGATTTAAGAAAGAAAGCCGCTTTGCGGAGCGGTTTTCTTTAAGGATAACAGTTAGGTGCTGCTAACTTATAAGCAGTTTCAAATGAAGGGAGGGGTAATCGGAAATGGAAACAAACGCGGAACAGGCGCGGGAGCAGCTAAAAAATTTTTTGGAAATCGTTGACCTCACAAAATCCTTTGGCAGCGGAGATACTAAACAGGAGGTGCTTCGGGGGCTCAGCTTCTCTGTGGAAAAGGGAGAATTCTGCGTGCTTCTCGGACCTTCCGGTTCGGGTAAATCCACACTGCTGAACATCATCGGAGGGATCGACAGTGCCGACTCCGGCTATATCTCTATCGGCGGCGATAAATTGAAGGAACTGGGAGAAAAACGCCTGACGCAGTACCGCCGCCGTCATCTCGGCTATGTCTTTCAGC
>CANQEB010000102.1 GCA_947594085.1 uncultured Lachnospiraceae bacterium
TGGCAGGCGGAGGGCAGTCATCCTTATGGACCTTATGTGTCGGAGGAGAGTCTTCCATACTACAGCGAGGAGGATCTGGCGGAGATGCCCACGTTACAGGATTATATTGATGAGTGTGAACAGAACTATGAAAATACACAGGAAGAGCCGGATCGAAGCGAGGTGACGCCGGCGCTTGGAGCGAGCTGGTGGATCGGCGGGGAGAACGGAGAAAAACAGTACGATCAGTATGAGGATATGAAATGGTTTAACGGGGCGGTGGAGTTGGACGACGGCACACTCTATGATTACAAATTGAGTAGCGGGTCGGACATGCCGATGGAGATCAAAATTCAGCGGAAAAAGGAACGACTGGAAGACGTGTCATGGCATGCGCTGGATCTGAACGGGACCGACCCGAGTCGTTTGCCGACGCTGGAGGAGATCACCCGGATGACGGGAATCTCGCCGGAGGAGGCGCAGACGATGACGGATGCTTACATAGAAAAGCTGGGGCTTTCGGAAGAGTTCTCTGCCAAGGCGGTCAACCTGAGCGTCAGTTGGAGGATCACTGAGGAAGAGGCGGATAGTGGCTTGTCTCAGTTCGAATCCGCCGGCTGGCAGGTGGATTATACCCGTGACGTCGGCGGCTTCCCGGTCACAGACGAGGAAAACTACGGCGGTGCGTTGCAGTCGATGGATGACACGACGACGGAGCCATGGTGCTATGAGCGCGTGGAATTCACTGTCAATAAAGAGGGATTGCAGAATGCACAGATCCTGAATCTGTATGACGTTGGGGAGCAGCAAGTGGAGAATGTGGAGATGCTTTCATTCCCGGAGATCGCTGGGATCTTTGAACAGATGCTGCGAATCAAGAGTGCGAACATGGAATACTCGACACTCAGCGAATATGTGATCAATCGGGTACAGCTTGGCTATATGCGGATCTACGATCCGGGAACGGATAGCCGGTCCGGGCTTCTCGTGCCGGTGTGGGATTTTTTCGGGCGCCATACGGATGAGTACGATTACGAGGGAGAGACCGGGAGCAGCACGGCAGAGCGTCCTCAGAACAGTTTTCTGACTGTAAACGCGGCGGACGGCACTGTGATCGACCGTAATCTGGGGTACTGACCAAGGAAATACAACCGGGGCGAGATATGAATGATTCAGGCAGGAAGTGAAGGAGTGAGCGGACATGAGGCAGATATGCGCGGCGGTGCGCTTCAACTTTCTCGGGTTTTTCCGAAACGCACGGACTGTGATCGCCTTTCTCTTAAGCGCGATCGCCTGCTATCTGCTGAGCGGGCGCGTGTACGAGGTAGTGATCCACTTCGACACGCCGATGCAGGCGGCGGAGCCATTCATTTGGACGTTCGGGGACGCACAGGCCGTTCTGCTCACCTCGTTGCTGCTGATTTTCCTGTTCTCTGATTTGCCGAGGCTCTCCGCGTTCACGCCGTTTTACCTGATGCGGATGACGCGGGGCAGATGGCTTGCGGCACAGTTCTGTTATATCGTGCTGGTGACGGTTCTGTATGTGATGTTTGTGCTTGCGGTCACGATTGCGCTGTGCATGAAAAATTCGTTTTCCGGTAATCTCTGGAGTGAAACGGCGGCGATCCTCGCCTATTCCAAGACCGGGCGGGAGCTTCACATACCGTCCACGGTCAAGGTGATGGAAAGTGTCACTCCGTACGGCTGTATGCTGCAGGTCGCGGTGCTCATGTTCGGTTACAGTCTTACGCTCGGTTTTCTGGTTCTGCTCGGCAACCTACTACCGGGCCGGAAATACGGTATGCTGCTGGCGCTCGGCTACAGTCTGTACGGATTCCTGCTGGAACCGGAGGTGATTGGAAAACTGCTGGGGTATGAGGAGTACCAGCTGTATCGGATCCGCAGCTTTGTCGGATGGGTCAGTCCGCTCAACAACGCGGTTTACGGGATGCACGATTTTGGTTACGACAACCTGCCAACCGTCATGCAGTCGCTTTGGATCTTCGCGGGATTGTTGGCGGCACTGAGTTTTTTGAGCGGTCGGGCGGTGCAGTGCTACAACTTCACTTTTCTGGGGATAGAATGATGTGCAGAGACAGAAAGTACTTTCATGTTTCAGAGAATACAGGCAAGTACCGGATATTGCAGTTGGGCTGGGGCGGCATAGAACGAGGCGGAAGATGAGGAGAGGAATTTCATGAAATGGATCTGAAACGAATGCTTCGGGACAGAAAATTCTATCTGGCGGTGCTGGTGTCCCTTCTGGGAATTCTGGCTGGGACGAGCTGGCCGCAGACAGAAAAGAAAACGGTTCTGGCAACGGGGACATTTCTTACACTGACTGCGGATGCACTGAAATCTAAGGCGGTGCTATTTCTGCTTCCGCTGACGGCAGTGTTTCCGTATGGAGATGAATATCTGCGGGAGCGGCAGGGAAAATTTCAGCGCTTCCTGCTCACGCGGAGGGGCAGGAGAGAATACTGTCTGGACAAGCTTGTTACGACCGCGCTTTCAGGCGCGCTGGTGTGGGGCATTGCGGTATTTCTAAGCACGCTTTTCTTTTTTTTGCTCTTTTTCGCGCGGGAGCAGATCTGGAATCGTCCGACGGAGGCGGTGAGGGAACTGCTGAGCGTGACGGGAAGGATATGCCTGATCGCGAGCGCACTGGCTTCCCAGAGCGCGGTGTGCGCGATTGTGGGCGGCACGGTTTATCTGGCGTTCGGACTGCCGTTTGTCTTGTTTTACAGCTGCGTGATTCTGCGCGACCGCTATTTGGAGCGGCTTTATTGTATCGACCCCGCGGAATGGATCAGCGCATCGCAAAACTGGGGCGAGGGAAGGCTCGGACTATGGCTGTTTCTTCTTCTGCTGGCGTTCGGCAGTGCGGCGCTGCACGCTCTGGCGCTGGGGCATGCCTTGAGGGAAATCTGAGAGCACAGTAGCATTTATGCTGCGATGCTGAGTTGCGTCGGCTGAAGGTTGCAGGAAAAATTTTTGGTGGGATTCTGGAAATGACCGAAGGCAGTACAGGAACCTGGGAAGCCTTCTATGCGATTTGCTTTTGAACGCGCTGCGAAGCGGCAAATGGGAGGCGCAGTATGGATAATTACGTTGAGTTGAGCGGAGTGCGCAAGTGCTTCGGCCGTGAGGAGGTTTTGAAGCGCCTGGATTTCTCACTGGAGCGCGGAACGGTCTGCGGCATCGTAGGAAATAACGGCTCCGGAAAGACAGTGTTGATGAAGTGCATCTGCGGGTTCCTGCCCGTCACGGAAGGGCTTGTGCGGGTGGGTGGAAGACTGATCGGGAAGGAGGTCGATTTCCCAGAGAGCCTTGGCGTAATCATAGAGACGCCGGGATTTCTGAGCGGCTTGAGCGGCAGACGAAATCTGGAGATTTTGGCGGATTTGAAGGGAAAGGTAAAACGTGGCCGAATTACGGAGACGCTGCTGCGGGTCGATCTTGATCCGAACCTGAAAAAACCTGTGGCAAAGTATTCGCTCGGAATGCGGCAGCGACTCGGAATTGCACAGGCGATCATGGAGCAGCCGGAATTTCTCGTGCTTGATGAGCCGTTCAACGGCCTCGACAGACACGGGGTGGAGGAGATTCGAGGTCTGCTTTTGCAAGAGAAGCAAAAGGGGCGGACGATCCTTCTGGCGAGTCACAACAGTGAGGACATCCGTATCCTCTGCGATCGCGTGTTTGAGATGGATGCAGGTGTGATGAGTGAGGTGAAAGCCGGATGAGCAAAAAAATATTTTGTTGGGTAGTGATAGCGGCTATTTTGACTGGAACCACAGTACATGCCACAGAGTCGGAAAATCTACATTTATTAATGCCGGACGGACAGCTGAGCCTGGAAGACATTCAGGAAGAACCGGCAGAATCTGTCTACCTCGGCATTGACACGCTGCACATATACGAAAATATGGATAGCTCCTATTCGCAGGGATACATTCCGAAGGTGGAGAACGGGACTGTCCATCTGATTGTCCCGTTTCTCGCGAGCGGTCCGCTTAAGAGGGACTGCCTCACGGTGGAACTCGATATGGAGGAGAACGCGCCTTTCGTGTACGCAAACTACCGCAAGGAGGTGAAGCGGGAGAGCTTTTGTTTCGAAGGTTACACAGACCCGGTGGAAGTCTATTTGTTCCGTTGCGATATCGCGCTGGAGAACGACAGGAAGAATGGCAAGTATCCGGTGACGGTCAGGGCGGTCGGTTATTCAGAAACAGGACGGCGGGCGGAGCTTGCAAGCCGCATTTTTATCACGGTGACAGATGGGACGGATTCTGGGCCGGAACAGACAGAACCGCCTGAACCAGGGACAGAGAATCCGCCGGGACAGACAGAATCGCCGGAACCAGGAACGGAGAAGCCGCCCGTGCAAACAGATCCGGCGGGAGCAGGGACGGAGAATCCGCCCGGGCAGACAGACCCGACAGAACCAGATACGGAGAATCCGCCCGGGCAGACAGATCCGCTGGAATCGGAGACAGAGGGACTGCCGCTCATCGTTCCGGATGGGCCGGGAGAAAACGGTGGATCTGCAGGTACGGATGAGGGAAGCGGAGGACAAAACGGAACTCAAAACGGAGAAACGAATCCCGGAGGATCAGGCTCCGGAGAGCCATTGACGGAAGAACCGTGGACCGAGGAGCCGCTGACGGAGGAACCTTTGACGGAGGAGAGGGAGACAGAATCATCCCTGCAGGACAATTTTGGCAGTGGTGGGGGATATTTCGGCGGCGGCTACGCGGGCGGCGGGGACATTGGCGGCAGTGCGGAGAAGATTCACCGTCAGCCGAAATTTCTCTTGATCTCGGACAGTCTGGACGGTGAGCAGCTCACAGCCGGACAGGAGTATGAATTTACGACTGTGTTTCAGAACATGACGGGAGACGAGCCGGTCTACAATATGAAGGTGACGCTAAGAATCGAGTCGGAGGCAGTTGATTTTGGCTGCTCGTCCTTTTATTTCGGGAAAGTCCGGCCGCAGGAGACGGTTTCTTTGCCGACGTACCTTTCGGTAAAACCGAACGCGCAGGCGGGAAAGGCAGTGGTGACGTTCACTTTTGAGTATGAAAACGATCAAGGCAGCCCATACACAGCGACGGAGGAGGTGGAACTGGACATCTATCAGCCGTCGCAGGTGGTGATGGAGGGCTTTCGGTTGGCGTCGCAGCTGTACTCGACGGATACATTTGACGGCAGCTTCGCGGTTCACAATGCCGGGAAAGCAGCTGTCTACAACGTGAAGGTGGATTTCGCGGGACAGGGGTTATTCTCGACCGAGAGTGTTTTTGTGGGAAATCTCGAGGCAGGCGCGTCCTATGAAGGGGAGCTGCGGGTATATGTCGGCAACAAGACGATGAAGTCGCTGGGGGATACAGGGTCATCCGGGAAGAACGCATCAGACAACACGGAGGCAAGCGGGGATGATGTTGATGAAAGATATGGACAGACTTCAGGCACGCTGACCTTGACTTACGAGGACGCGTATGGGGAGGTCTACACGCAGACGCAGGAATTTGTCACGGAGATTCTGGCGCCGCAGGTTGTGAAGCTTTCCGTAGAAAAACCAGAGGAACAGACGAACCAGTGGCAGGCGGCGATTCTGGTGTTGACCGGAGTTATTTTTGTGCTGATTCTTGTTTTCATGGGCTGGAGATTGCGCAGAAGCAAAAACGCGCTGGCGGATTTGCTCGCGGTTCAGAGGGAGAGAGACTTGTAGTGAAATATACAAGGTGTGAAATTTCAATCCCATTATATGAGTCTGTAAGAATGGTTTAGCCGTTATAGGATGTTATGGTGTAGTGAGTTTAGAAGTGAATAAAAAGGCAAAAAAGCAGAAAGGAACGAAAAGGAACAGAAAGGGGCAGGATGAAAATGCCGCGAAGAATCACTTATCTGAATTATATTCTGCCAATGCTTGTCGGGCTTCTTCTGCTTGCCGGATGGCTTTCCCTGCGGCTGTGGCAGGCGAGAGCAAAGGAGCAGGCGTTTTTTCGGCTCTCGGTGTCGGCACCGTCCGCACAGACAGGGACGGCAGCGGCGTCTGAATCCTTCCGACAGGCAGGGCGTTCCGGAATATTTTCTGCGGAAATTCTGGAGCAGATGGATGCGCTCCCCGGACTGCGCAGGCGGTGGGCGCTCTATTGTGCGGATGTGGAGATTGAAATTGACAAATATCATACGGATACGGAGCTTTGCGGCGTAGAAATGTCTGAATATCCTTTGAATGTCATAGAAAGCACGGGGGAGCAGCAGACAGGGATGCGTCCGCTATTGATTGCCGGACAGGATTTTTTCGACAGTTTGTCGGACGAATACGGGAGTCCGATTTCCGAGCGACAGACGGAGATTCTGAAAGAACAGATCGGCTCCCTTGCTGTCCGTCTTGCGGTGCAGGGGGCTGTAGATGCCGGTGTTTCAGCCGGTGGGGGAGGGGAAGACGATCTGACTGGAAATAAGGGGAATGACAGGCTACAGGATGCGGAGCTTTTGGGAATCGCAAAGGAGAGCGGACTCTACATGGACGCGGAGCAAATGAGGCGCTGGCTCGCACAGCTGGAGCTTCCCTGCGAAATTCGTCGCGTAGAGCTTGAGATACAGGGCGAGAGGAACGCACAGAAAGCAAAGGGAAGTCTGGAAAAGGCAGGATTTTCCGTAGTATATATGGAATAGCCTTATGGAAAAATATAAAGCGCCGTACTGTCGGTATATAGAACCAATGACAGTACAGCGTTTTTATTGTTCAGATTTTCTATTTGCTATTTTGAAATAAAGTTTTATTTGTCGTGAATCTCGCTGTGCAGAGTCTGCAGGGAACGCACCTCGCTGTTGCCGTGGTGCTTCACGTAATAGATTCCCTCTGCTGACGCCATCGCCGCGGCGATCGTGGTGAGGTACGGTACCTTTGCCTTGATTGCGGCCTTGCGCAGATAGCTGTCGTCGTGCACGCTGTCCTTGCCGACCGGTGAGTTCACGATCAGATCAATCTGGCCGTTGGTGATCATGTCGGAGATATTCGGGCGTCCCTCGTAGAGCTTCTTCACCTTCTCTGCCGCGATGCCGGCCTCGTTGATGAGGTCACAGGTGGTGCCGGTCGCCACGATTTTAAAGCCGCACTCCGCGAATTTCCTCGCGACGTCCACGACCTCTGCCTTGTCCTTGCGGTTGACGGAGATCAGCACGGTCCCATCAAGCGGTAGGCGGGACTGTGTCGCCTCCTGCGCCTTGTAGTATGCTTCTCCGTAGGAGCGGGAGAGTCCGAGAACCTCGCCGGTGGAACGCATCTCCGGTCCGAGGATCGGGTCTACCTCCTGGAACATGTTGAACGGGAACACGGCTTCCTTGACGCCGTAATTCGGGATTTCCTGTTCCTTCAGAGCGGGCACGGGCGATGGGCGTCCGGTCAGCTCTGAGGTGATGATCTCGGTGGCCAGCGGCACCATGCGAATGTTGCAGACCTTGGATACGAGCGGCACGGTGCGGGACGCGCGCGGATTGGCTTCCAGAACGAAGACCTTTCCGTTCTCGATCGCGTATTGCATGTTCATCAGGCCGCGCACATGCATTTCCTCGGCAATTTTGCGGGTGTACTCCTTGATCGTCGCCACATTCTCGTCTGAGATGTGAACGCTTGGGATGATGCAGGCGCTGTCGCCGGAGTGGACACCGGCCAGCTCGATATGCTCCATGACGGCAGGCACGAAGGCGTGCGTTCCGTCGCTGATCGCGTCTGCCTCGCACTCCATCGCATGGTTCAGAAAACGGTCGATCAGAATCGGCCGGTCCGGGGTCACGCCCACAGCGGCCTGCATATATTCAGTCATACTCTCGTCGTCGTAGACGACCTCCATGCCGCGCCCGCCGAGCACGTAGGACGGGCGAACCATCACCGGATAG
>CANQEB010000103.1 GCA_947594085.1 uncultured Lachnospiraceae bacterium
CGGCATGCTCATGCTGCTCTATCAGGGCGCTGCCGCGTTTCATATCTGGACCGGACAGGACATGCCGGTCGACGAAGTGCGACGGAAATATTTCTCATAGTCTTCACCGGGTTTCCCTTGCGTTTTTCATGGAAATTGCTTATAATAACGCTGTAACGCAGAAAGGAGGAAGAACAATGAGAAAGACAAAAGGGATCATAAATGCAAAAGGATTTTCGCTGCTTCTGCTGCTTGCCGTGACCCTCGTCACTTTATTCGGCTCTGTGACCCACGCGGACTATGACGACTGGATCCGCCCGACAAGTATCTCGGCGGCCGGCAAAAAGAGCCTGACCATGAAGATCGGCGAGGAGAAGAAGCTCCGCGTCCTCATGAAGCCGCTCTACGCGAACGACGACTTTCTCCGATGGAAGATCGTATCCGGCAAGAAGTACGTGCGTTTCGACGACTATGACCGCAACGACGACAGCATCGCCCTCATCGCGGAGAAGGCCGGCACCGCCAGGGTGCGCTGCTACATCAATGGGAAATCAGACCAGAAGGTGACCTTCACGATCAAAGTGAAAAAGTCCTCCGGGAAAAAGAACACCATCGCCGCGAAGGGCAGCACCACCAAATATGAGGAGGTCTACGATGATTTCGATCTGGCGGTGCGAAAGCTCACCGCTGTCAGCAACAGATATCTGAAGTGGACGATTGCGGACCGGAAGATCGTTGATTTTGAATCGCCGCATATGACCGTCGGATCGGATGTGGACTTCATCGCGAAGAAGACCGGCACTACCACGGTCAGCTGCACAAACACCCAGACCAAAGAAAAGATCAGCTTCACAATAAAGGTCGTGAACCGCTACGAGGATTCCGACGACAACGATGATTTCTGGGAATACTACGATGATTGAGAGCCGACAAAAGGCGCCGCTTACGCGGCGCCCGATTTTCTGTATTCATTTCTCAAAACCCTCACAGGCTCTGTCTGCACATCCCGCTCAGCTTCTCTTGAGGAAATCCGGAATCTGGATATCTCTCTCCTGCGTCTTGCTCTCCGGAGCGCGCAGCGATCCCGTCCCCACGGTCGGGGTGCGCAGCTGTACCGTCGGAGCCTTGTAGGACGGCGTGGTCTGTGAAGCCTCTCCGCGAAGGAAGCTGAAGTCCGGCGCAGAACTCCTGCGCGACGACTTCTCCTGCTTCTTGCTGCTGGCATCCTCAAGTCCCGTCGCAATCACAGTAATGCTCGCCTCATCCGCGTATGTATCATCATACATCGCGCCAAAGATGATGTTCGCGTTCTCGCCGGCCATCTCCTGTACGTAGCTCGCCGCGTCGTTCGCGTCGATCAGGGAGATATCGCCGGAAATATTGATGATCACATGCGTCGCACCCGCAATCGACGTCTCAAGCAGCGGGCTGGATACTGCCTGCTTGACTGCCTCGAGGGCCTTGTCGTCGCCTTTGGCCTGTCCAATTCCGATGTGCGCGATGCCCTTGTTGGTCATGACTGTCTGGACATCTGCAAAATCGAGGTTGATCAATGCTGGCAGATTGATCAGATCCGTGATCCCCTGCACTGCCTGCTGGAGCACCTCGTCCGCCTTCTTCAGCGCCTCCGGCATCGTGGTCCGACGATCAACGATCTCGAGCAGCTTATCGTTCGGGATGACGATCAACGTGTCCACATTCTCCTTGAGCTTCTCAATCCCCATCAGGGCGTTATTCATACGGGTCTTCGCCTCAAAACGAAACGGCTTCGTCACAACGCCTACCGTCAGGATGCCCATCTCCTTCGCGATGCCCGCGACGATCGGAGCCGCGCCCGTACCGGTACCGCCTCCCATACCACAAGTCACGAATACCATATCTGCACCCTGGATCGCCTGACGGATCTCCTCCGCACTCTCCTCGGCTGCCTGTTGCCCAACCTCCGGCTTCGCACCGGCGCCGAGACCCTTCGTAACCTTCTCGCCAATCTGGATCGTGGTCGGAGCCTTACACCGGAGCAGATCCTGTTTATCCGTGTTGATCCCGATAAACTCTACACCTACGATCGTATCCTCGACCATTCGACTGACCGCGTTGTTTCCTCCACCGCCGACGCCAACCACTATGATCTTCGCAGCGGATTCCGTTTCGTTTGACATAATCTCTAACACCGTGTTTCCTCCTTTTCGTACCGGGCAGATCCCTCTTCCAAACATCATTCCTCAGAGACGCCCTATTTATACTTCCCCTTTATCGCGGCGGCATATTCGCAGACTTCCCCCACTATCCACCGTACTGCTTTTATAATATAGGTTCTTGCAGAATTTATCAAGTCCCATTTTCAAAATATTTGCATCTTTTTGTAAAAAGTTCCGTCCATTACTGCTGAATCAATTCTCCTGTTGCGGAATCGAAGACATTCATATATGCATCCACGACATTTCCATCCTCGTTGACCGACACGCCCGGAACAGGATTCCCGTACTCGTCGACAACCGTGCCGTTCTCGACATGCACATTGTAGACCAGTGTCCCGGAAGAGTTAAACACCATCGGGTATACCGTGCCTCCCTCATTTTCGTCGACCTGTCCTTCGGCATCTCCTTCTCCATTCTCACCGGCTTGTCCCTCTTCACCGCCGCCGG
Organism: uncultured Lachnospiraceae bacterium; assembly: GCA_947594085.1. Lineage (GTDB taxonomy): Bacteria > Bacillota > Clostridia > Lachnospirales > Lachnospiraceae > Choladousia. The sequence continues at coordinate 2,625 of CANQEB010000103.1, forward strand.
ATCCGTCCCCGTCTGCATTCTGACCGTCCTCTCCGGGAGCTCCTTCCGCATCCGTTTCCTCGCCTTCTCCGGAATCCGTAACCGTACCTGAAGGTGTGAATGGCACCTGTTCATTCCGTCCGGTAAACCCTTCCAGATGAAGTGTCCCACTCTGGCCGTCAAGCCGCGGCAGGATCTTCGCAAGGTTCGCAATCTTCTCCTCCAGGTATTCGTCCTGACCAAGCTGGATTTCTATGTTGCCTGCAAAGATTGTAATCTCCATGTTATCACTGAATCGGATTTCATCTGCCGCCACTTCCTGATAAGTCAAAAGCTGCGTCAGACTGAGAATCGTCCGAAGCTGCGCACTGCTCTGTGCCGGAAGCTTCTGATAGAGCAAAGGTTCCTCCATCGCAGCCCCTGTGATGATTGGTACACCGTCATATGTCTGATCCGTAATCTCCAGTACAGTGCCCTCCTGATCGATGTAAACATACCCTCCTTTGTCAAAATACGCCACCGGCTTTTTCTCCGTTACGTGTACATCGATCTTTGACGGAGACTTCATCTGCACGTGCAGCGATTCCAGATATGGCATACCGGACGGCACCTTTCCGTCCCTGTATTTCCACAGCATATATACTGTATTTTTCATGAACACATCGTCAACTATCCCCGAAGAAATCTCCTCGGAAGAATGATGATCATTGCCATACACCTGTATTTTCCTAACCCGGAACAAAAGGATAAAAATCAGCAGCAGAAGAACCACAGTCACGGCCGTGATTATCTTCGCGATCCTCATCTTTTTTTTCGTTCGTTTGTTCAGTGCCATTTCTTCCCCCGTATCTCCTGTCATGTGCCCACAACAGATTCTTTATCCCTCATTCACATTTTCACGGCATATTTTCGCCAAGTTTTCCTTCATTCTATCTATTATCCAATGTCTGGCCCGCTCCGGGCTTTCATCACATGCCCCAGCGCATCTTTGCCCCAAGTCCGCACAGATCCCGGCAGATATCTTCATATCCCCGCTCGATATACCCTGTATTTTGGATTACGGATGTCCCGTTTGTCTGAAGCGCCGCAATCACAAGCGCCGCCCCACCCCGCAAGTCCGGTGCGGTAAGTCTGGCCGGCACAAGCGTCGGAACTCCTTTCACCACGGCACACCTGCCTTCTGTATGAATTTTAGCTCCCATCTTCTGCAGCTCAGCTACTGTTCGAAACCGATTTTCAAATATCGTCTCGCAAATACAGCTTTCACCCCGTGCCCGGCACAAGACCGCCATCATGGGAGACTGCAGATCGGTCGGAAATCCGGGATATGGTGATGTCTCCAAATATGAAATAGCCCGCAGCGGCCGATCGGCGTTTACCTCGATCCGATCCTCTATACATGCGACCGATACTCCTATCGCTCGCAAAGTCGATGTCAAAGCATCCAGCTCTCGACACGGAAAATCTTTGATTGTGACCTGGCCTCTCGTCGCAACTGCAGCAAGCAGATAAGTCCCCGCAACGATCCGGTCCGATTTCATACGGTAACGCACCGCCCTGAGTGCCCTGCCACCTTGAATACAAATATTCCCCTCTACCGTTCGGCCGATCTGCGCACCGCGCAAGCGCAGAAATTCGCATAACTCATCAATCTCCGGCTCCTGGGCCGCATGCTCTATGATTGTCTCCCCAGGCGCAAGCACAGAAGCGAGAATTGCGTTCTCTGTCGCTCCAACACTCGGCATTGCCAGCCGCACACGTCCACCCTTTAGGTCGGACGCATCTGCCATGATTTTCTCTTCCAGATAAAACCTTGCGCCAAGTTGACGCAGCGCTGCGATATGCTGATCGATCGGGCGTTCTCCAATCGCGCAGCCTCCTGGCAACGGCAGCATAGCCTTTTTCATTCTGCCAAGAAGCGCGCCCAAAAACAAAACCGAAGAGCGAATTCTAGCGGCCTCTTTCCCGCCCGTCTCAAACGTGTCGACACACGACGCGTCGATTCGGACCGTCCCATTCGCAGCCTGTACCAGACATCCCAGGTGTCGCATAATTTCCAGTGTATCGGCCACGTCCCTGATCTGTGGACAATTCTCTATGACACAAATTCCTTCCCCCAATATGCAGGCTACCAATATCGGAAGCACTGCATTTTTGGAACCTTGTATCCCTATTTCGCCGTGCAAAGGCACGCCTCCCGTAATCTCAAGACTGCCCAAATCCATCCCCCGGCTTTCCATCCTGTCCGAACTGTTTTCATGTTCCGTCAGGCACCATATATCCCAGTATATGCCGTCAGATGAAAATCGGTGAATTACCTCATAGTACGCAATCTATCAATTCCCTAGACAATTCTTTCCGTCATCGCCTTTTACAGTAGCGGCTTACCGACAAGGCAAGCCCCATCTCCGAGAGCAAAAACAGCACTGATGTACCCCCATAGCTGATAAACGGCAGCGTGATTCCCGTATTCGGAATCGTGTTCGTGACCACCGCGATATTCAGGATAACCTGGATTGCGATATGACCCATGATCCCTGCGGCAATCAGCGAGCCAAACAGGTCCGGTGCATGGGTGGCGATCACCATAAATCGCCAAAGCAGCAAGAGAAACAACAGCATCAAAAGAAGTGCCCCAAAAAGCCCCAGCTCCTCGCAGATAACCGCAAATATCATATCATTTTGTGCTTCTGGCACAAATCCAAGCTTCTGAATACTGTTTCCAAGCCCTCTTCCAAACAGTCCGCCCGAGCCAATCGCATACAGCCCCTGCAATGTCTGGTAACCCTTCTCATACAGTTCCGGATTACGCCAAATTGCCAGCCTCTCCAAGCGATAAGACTCCAGACTTAAGAATATCCCCAAGAATCCAGTCCCGGCCAAGAGAATCCAAAGAAACGGAAGATACCTCGGGTTGGAGATGAAGATCATCAAAACGGCAATCCCAAGAATGATAACAGCCGTACTCAGATTGTTCGTGCCAACCAGTCCGACGATTGGGAGGACCATAAGCATCACAGTCAAAATCATCCGGCCACTCTTCTTGCGATCCATGCGGCTTACAAACCCTGCAAGAAGCAAGATCACCGCGGGCTTCGCATACTCCGCCGGCTGGAATGACAGCGGACCAATCGACAGCCACCGTCTGGAGCCATTGTACGCGTCTCCGAACAGCAAGACTGCTCCCGAGAGCGCAAGCGATATAAGGTAGGCCGGCACCGACAGCTTCAAAAGCACGTGGTAATCCATACAGGCTACCCCGTACATTGCCGCCAAACCGAGCGCCAGCGCGAAAAGCTGTTTCTTAAAGTAGTATGCAGAATCCCCAAAGCGCACCCGGCCGTTGTAGGCACTCATGCTGTAAAGCACGACCATGCCGAACACCGTCAGGAACAGAACCGCCACAAGCAGAAAGCCGTCTGGTTTTCCGGATTTTGCGCGCATGCATCCACTTCCTATGCCAGTTGGTTTACCAGTTCCTTAAAGCGCCTGCCCCGCACCTCGTAGTTCGGGAACATGCCCCAGCTCGCGCAGGCCGGAGATAACAAAACGGCATCACCGCTCACTGCCCGGTCCGCGCAGATCTGCACGGCTTCCTCCAGCGAATCCGCAAGAATAATATCCTGGAAGCCGCAATTCCTGGCTGCCTGCGCAATTTTCTCCCTTGTCTGTCCTATCAGCACCAGATATTTTACCTTACCGTCAAATGCCCGAATCCACTCTTCGTAAGAAGAATTCTTATCGTATCCTCCGCCGATCAGCAGCGTCGGTCGATCCATCGCCTGGATCCCCTTGATCGCTGCATCCGGGTTCGTTCCCTTGGAATCGTTGTAGTAGACGACGCCACGATGATCTCTCACAAACTCGATGCGGTGCTCAACCGCCTTGAAGCTGCAGATCACCTTGCGGACCGTCTCCACAGGGACACCGTATGCAAGCGCCATCGCAGCTGCAGCCATCACATTCTCATGATTGTGCCGTCCTACCAGATTTAACTCCCGCACAGAGCATAATCTGGTCTGCTGCCCCGCTCTTCTATATATGATGTCCTCTTTGTCAAGATAAATTCCCTCTTCCAATGTATGCAGACTGCTAAAGTATATAACCCTGGTTTTCAAAATTTCCCCAAACCTGCGCAGGATATCATCCTCGTAATTGAGTACACAGACATCGTCTGGTCCCTGGTTTTTCGTGATCAACTCCTTGACCCTTATGTACTCTTCCATCGTGTGGTGCCGGTTCAGATGATCCGGCGTGATGTTCAGGATCGCACTGATTCTAGGAGCGAACGTCTCGATCGTCTCGAGCTGGAAGCTGCTGATCTCCGCAACCGTAACTGCCTGCTCTGTCATTCGCGACACAACCCCTGTGTAGGATGTTCCAATGTTCCCGACCACATACACCTCGCTCCGATGCGCACGCATGATCTCGCCCAGCAGGCTGGTCGTTGTCGTCTTTCCATTCGTGCCTGTGATCGCCAGCACATCACCCTTTCCGCATTTCCACGCCAGCTCGACTTCTCCCCAGATGCGAATCCCGCTCGCCCGAAGCTTCTCAACGAGCGGAAGATCCGTCGGCACGCCAGGACTCAGGATCACAAGCGAGAGCTGCGAAATCAGGCCCTCTCCCACAGCCCCAAGCATAATTTCTAATTTTTCTTCCAATTCCTTCCCGACAATTGATGCAAGCTTTTTCTGAAGCTCCGCCTTGTCAAGCGATGTATTCTCGTCATATAAAATAACGTCCGCACCGTTTTCGGCCAACAGCTTTACTGCCCCGATGCCGCTGATACCGGCTCCGAACACGAGAACTTTTTTCCCATTGAATTCCATTGTTATCCTCCCACACCGACACACATCCGTCTGTATCGGTCTTTTTCTATCTAACGACTTGCTGTAGCCCACAATTCAACCCTAAGATTTATCCGATTCCGACGAGACCCAGCAGACACAGAAACGCCGTGATCACAGTGAACACAGTTACGACACGAGTCTCTGACCATCCACACAGCTCAAAGTGATGGTGGATCGGCGCCATCTTGAATATCCGTTTGCCGCCTGTCTTCTTAAAATATGTCACCTGTATGATAACCGAAAGCACCTCCACCAGATAGATCAGTCCGACGATCACGATAAAGAGCGGCATTCTCATCATATAGGCGGAGCCCGCTACAAATCCTCCGAGTGCAAGCGATCCGGTATCTCCCATAAATACCTTTGCCGGGTACACGTTAAACAGCAAAAAGCTCAACCCGCACCCCGACGCCACTCAAATAAAAATGTCAAG
>CANQEB010000104.1 GCA_947594085.1 uncultured Lachnospiraceae bacterium
GATCACCGCCCACCAGCACAAGCGAACCCTGCACGATGCCACCGCCCAGCACGCGGTCCAGTTCCCCGATCCCGGTCGTCATCCGCGCAGTCGTGCCCATCTCAATCTGTGACAGTGCAAGAGGCTGCGCAGCCTCCCGCCGCGCAGCTCCTGTATTTGTCTTCTTTGAAATTAATTTCGGTTCTTCCGCGAACGTATTCCACTCTCTACAGCCGGGACATTGCCCCATCCATTTCGAGGACTCGAATCCGCAGTTCTGGCAGAAGAACACAGATCTCTCCTTTGCCATTTACAGCTTCACTACCTTTACCGGAATGCTGTCTGTTGCCCTGGCTTCCACGCTGAGCACCAGTTTACCGCCCATATTTGTCTTCATCGTGCCGATGTTCGTGTCGTCGATATAGATCTTATACTCTGCGTCCTCCTCGAGGCCAAGGATGATCTGCGTGTCCTTCGTCCCCTCCACTTGGAACGAAATGCCGTTCTCCGTCTCGCGGAAATTGTAAACAGCGGTTCCCGGAACAGACTCATAGACGAACATGCCATTGCGCTCCAGCTTCGTGATGTCCGCGTACGTCTTCACTTTGTACAGATCTCCGTCATGCTCATAGTCTGAGCGCTTCTGCTTCTCCGAAAGCTCGTAATCCCCGAAGCTCAGCGTTCCGTCTACTTCTGTGCGTATAAGCTCTTTGATTCCTGACATTGTAATGCCCTCCTGATTTTTCCTGTAGTATCTCTTTTCGTGAGTGAAAACCGTGCGACCCTGGAAGCCCGTCCTTCTCCACCGCGTGCTTTGCCTTCAGGCTCGGCATCGCCTCCGTCGGCCGGCAAATGTATCGGCACGGCTCGCTGCTCCTTGCATCATAACACAAGTGCAGTTGAAAATCCAGTCCGCCGGATACAAAACCGCGGCAAACTCTTCTATCCCGGCAGCACAGAGAACTCCACCTTCTCCTTCCGGCACGAGACATGCACGGTATTTCCGGCCTTCACCTTTCCGGCCAAAATCTCCTCCGCCAGAAGATCTTCAATCTTGTTCTGGACCGCACGCCGCAAAGGCCGTGCTCCGTACTTCGGGTCAAAGCCCTCCTTCGCGATATACTGCCGCACCGCCGGACTAAATTTCAGCGTGAGATCCATCTGCTCTTTGCAGCGCTGCGCAAGCTCTGCAAGCAGAAGTCCCGCGATATCCCGGATGTTCTCCTCCGAGAGCTGATGGAAGACGATCGTCTCGTCAATACGGTTCAAAAATTCCGGTCGGAAGATCCGGCGCACTTCCTCGAGCACACTGGATTTCATTGACTCATAGCTCTTCTTCTCATCGCTCCCTGCCCCAAAGCCGAGATGCTTCGGCGCCACGATCGACTGTGCCCCGGCGTTCGATGTCAGGATCAGAATCGTGTTCTTAAAGTCGATCTTGCGCCCCTGTCCGTCCGTGATATGACCCTCGTCGAGCACCTGGAGCAAAATGTTAAACACATCCGGGTGCGCCTTCTCGATCTCGTCAAAAAGAACGACCGAGTACGGATTCCTGCGCACCTTCTCGCTGAGTTGCCCACCTTCGTCGTATCCCACATAGCCCGGCGGCGAACCCACCAGACGGGAGACACTGTGCTTCTCCATATATTCCGACATATCTACGCGGATCATCGACTGCTCGCTGCCGAACACCACATCCGCGAGTGCCTTGGAAAGCTCTGTCTTGCCGACACCAGTCGGGCCTAGAAACAGAAATGATCCGATCGGGCGATTCGGACTCTTCAGCCCCGCACGGCTTCTGCGGATCGCCTTTGCAACCGCCTGCACCGCCTCTTCCTGCCCGATGACACGATGATACAGGAGTTGATCCAACTTGAGCAATTTCTTCCCCTCGCGGTCCGCCAGCTTCTGCACTGGGATCTTCGTCCAGATCGAGACGATCTGCTCGATATCCTCAGCCGTCACAATGGACGTATGCCCTTGCTGCTTTTTGTGAATACGCTTCTTTTCACGCTCCAGCTTCTTCTGGAGCCCTTCCTTCTCCTGATTAAATTGCTTTGCATCCTCCAGGCGTCCTTCGCGCAGAGCGACCTCTCGCTCGTCGACGACCGCATCGTACTGCTCCTGAAGCTCAGCCAGGCGACCGGAAACATTATAATATCCGAGCTGTCTCCGCGCCGACGCCTCGTCGATGAGGTCGATCGCCTTATCTGGAAGGAAGCGGTCATTGATGTATCGTCTGGACAGCTTCACAGCGGCCTCAATGGCCTCATCCGTAATCTGCACGCCGTGATGCCTCTCGTAGACCGGGCGCAAACCCCTAAGGATTTCCTCCGTCTCCTCCTCAGAGGGCTCCTCCACATGCACCGGCTGAAATCTTCGCTCCAGCGCCGGATCCTTCTCGATATATTTGCGGTACTCCTCAATCGTCGTCGCACCGATCAGCTGCAGTTCACCGCGCGACAGCGATGGCTTCAGGATATTGGACGCGTCGAGCGCACCCTCGGCCCCGCCTGCCCCGATGATCGTGTGCAGCTCGTCCACGAAAAGAAGTACGTCTCCACTGTCAATCACCTCACGGATGATCCGCTTGATGCGCTCCTCGAACTCACCGCGGTACTTTGAACCTGCCACCATCCCGGCCATGTCGAGCGTCACGACGCGCTTTCCGCGCATCGGCTCCGGCACCTGATCCGCGACAACACGCTGAGCAAGACCCTCCACGATCGCGGTCTTGCCAACACCCGGTTCTCCAATCAGGCATGGATTATTCTTTGTCCTTCTACTCAGAATCTGAATGATGCGCTCTGTCTCCTGCTGCCTGCCGACCGTCACATCCAGCTTGTGTGCCGCCGCCAACTCCGTCAAGTCCCGACTGTACTGATCAAGCATCGGCGTGTTTGTCGTGCCTCCATCCGCCCGGTTGCCCCTCAGAAGATCCTTGTATTTCTCTTCCGGGACTCCCATCACAGTTGCAAGATCCAGATAAAGCTTCTGGAGATTTACCCCGAGCGTGTGGAGCAACCTCGCCGCCACGCACTCGACGTCCTGAAGGATCGCCAGAAGAATATGCTCTGTCCCGGTTTGCTCACTTCCAAGGAACTGTGCCGCCGCAATGCTTTCCTGCAAAATCTCCTGCGCACGCGGACTCCATCCCTCTTCCTGCGCCGAAAGTACATTTCCGTCCGGCGCAATCAGACGGTCAATCAATTCCCTGAGCTTCTCTTCCTCCACGTGGTGCGCGCGCAAAACCGCCCCTGCCGTGCCCTTCGTCTCCTGCAAAAGACCAATCAGAAGATGCTCGGAACCGATATAGCTATGCCCGCAGCTCTTCGCTACCTTCTCCGCGAGATTCTGCACCTGCACAGCACTCTTTGTGAAATTACCTTGCATCAATCGTCCTCCTGTCTCCCATACTCGTCATAAATCTCATCAATCATCCCGTACACTTCCTCGCGCGAAATGTTCTTGCAAAATCCCTTTGCAAGGATCACGCGAAGCTCCCTCTTCATCTCTTCTGCCGCTTGCAGCTTGTTGACATCCACTGCGATAACCGCGCCCTTCCTGCGGTCGATCGTCACAAAACCCTCCTGCCTAAGCACCGAGTACGCCTTATTCACCGTGTGCATATTGATCCCGATATCGCCCGCAAGCTGCCGAACCGACGGCAGAGGATCTCCTTCCCGGAGCATCGACGTGGCAATCCCCAGTATGATCTGATTCCGAAGCTGCATGTAAAGCGCCTCTTCGCTCTGAAAGTCTATCTGTATCAACATCTGATATTTCCTCCTTTGTGATATGTACTATATAACAGACCGTCAGCTCTGTCAATCAGAAATTCTTCTGAAAAAAGGAGACGCCGACAGACGTCCCCTCCCGTATCGTTTCTGACCAAAAATATTAGCCATTATCTCGACTGCTGCACCCTGGACGGCCTCGCCTTACAGATCAATCATGGTAATCTCCACATTATCATTTTTTCCCTTCTTTTGTGGAGTTTTTCCATGTTCCTGATATTGTGGCTGCGATTGCTGCTGTGGATTCTGATACTCCGGCATCTTCTTTGGCTTCTTTTTCGCCTTCTGAGGCTTTGGCACTGTTGCAGGATCATCTCTCTGCGGCAACGGCTCCGGTCGATAGACCTGCAGCTGCGGCTCCTGCTCCGCTGTTCTGGTCTCCGCATACGGCGACTTCCGGTAATCCCTGTCATAATCCTGCGTATTGTACGTGTCATAGCCTTTTGGATAACCCTCATTCTCGGATTCCCTCGGATAGCCCTCGCTCACCGGTCTTTTCGGATAATCATATCCTCTGTACTCCTGCAGCTCTGCCTTCAAATCCTTTTTCTTCAGGAGCAAATTGATCACGATGAAAAGAAGCACCACGCTGAACGCGATCATACCGTACAAGATTCGCATCAGCATCGTAGACCTGTCCCGATAGCTTCTGGTTTCATCCTTCAGTGCGTTGATTGTGCTTTCTGCCTCCTCCAATGTCGTACGGTCTACCTTGACATATCTTGGATCTTCCGTCTCTGGCTCTGTCTCAGGCTCGGGTTCTGTCTGCGGGACCGGCTCCGTCTCAGCCGCGCCGGCCATATCGCCTCCCTCTGTCACATGCAGGTAATACGGGTAGCGTTCTCCGTTCTCTGCCTCCACTGTGATCTCAACCGTCGTCTCTCCATCCACAAGCTCTGTTCCCGTGATATCCACGATCCAGGCGTTTCCGTTTGTCGGAATCGGGTCGAGCTCAAGCTTCTCTGTCCCGGCAGGAACCCTCACCTCGTACTCAGTCACCCCGTATTCGAATTCTGGGAAGACTTCCGCTCCCTCGGTCAGAATTCCCAGATCGGCCAGCGAGTTGTCGTTCGACCCCTCCCCTGCCGTCACGCTGATCACGCACATCCATGACAGGACCATCGCCAGCATAAGCACTATGTTCCATCTGCAGCTTCTCTTCCTCATTGTATTTACGCTCCTAACCAAAACCTTAATCTCATATCTGTTCAGAGTCTTTCACAGAATACGCTTCGATCTGTTCTGAACAGCTATGCTGTCTTTCATTCTGCCTCGTCGATCGCCTTGCCGATATCGCTCCGACAGTATTTATTCTCAAATGATATCCAGCTGGTCGCCTCGTACGCATTCTTCCGGGCATCCTTCAGGTTCGATCCCGTCGCCGTCACGCCGAGCACGCGCCCACCGTTCGTCACAATATCATCGCCTGATCTCGCGGTCCCCGCGTGAAACACATAATAGCCTTCTTTGCTCTTAAACGCGTCCAGACCCTTGATCGGATAACCCTTCTGATAGCTGATCGGATAACCCTTGGATGCAAGCACAACACAGACCGCCGCATTGTCCTCAAACTCCAAATCGACCTGATCCAGCGTACCGTCGATGCACGCCTCAAACACATCGATAATATCGGTTTTCATCCGCGGAAGCACGACCTGCGCTTCCGGGTCGCCGAAGCGCGCATTGTACTCGAGCACCTTTGGCCCGTCTGCGGTCAGCATCAATCCAAAGAAGATAATACCCTTAAACGGACGTCCTTCAGCCGCCATCGCGTCGACAGTTGGCTGGTAGATATACTTTCTGCAATATGCGTCCACCTCTTCGGTGTAGAACGGGCTCGGTGAGAATGTCCCCATGCCGCCCGTATTCAGCCCGGTATCCCCGTCCCCTGCGCGCTTGTGATCCTGCGCGGAGGTCATCGGCTTGATCGTCTTTCCGTCTACGTAGCTCAGCACAGACACCTCGCGCCCGGTCATGAACTCCTCAATGACCATGCAATTCCCGGCATCCCCGAACTTTTTATCTGTCATGATCTCCCGAACTCCCGCCTCTGCTTCCGCGGGCGTATTGCAGATCAGCACACCCTTGCCGAGCGCCAGCCCATCTGCCTTGAGCACGATTGGGAATTTGGCCGTCTTCAGATACTCAAGCGCCGCCTGCGCGTCCGTGAATGTCTCATACGCGGCCGTCGGAATATGGTATTTCTTCATCAGATCCTTCGAGAATGCCTTCGAGCCCTCGAGAATCGCCGCGTTCTTTCTCGGCCCAAACACCCGCAGTCCCTGTGCCTCAAACACGTCGACAACACCACCCACCAGCGGATCGTCCATGCCGATGACGGTCAGATCAACCGCGTGCTCCTTCGCAAATGCAGCCAATTTCTCGAACTCCATCGCCTTGATGTCCACGCACTCAGCGTACTCCGCGATGCCTGCGTTGCCCGGTGCACAGTAAATCTTGTCCACCTTCGGGCTTTGTGCCACCTTCCAGACGATCGCGTGCTCACGTCCGCCGCTGCCTACGATCAAAACCTTCATAAATATCTCCTCCGTATTTTTAATCTATGAAAGCCCTACAGATTGCTTCGCTGCTTTCATTCGATATGTACTTTCCCATCTACAACCTTCACGTGTCCGTTTGCGATCATGTCGATCGCCTTCGGCAGAATCACCCACTCTGCCTGCTCCATGACCCTGCGCTGCAGGATCTCCGGCGTGTCCCCCTCGCAGACCTCCACGGCCTTCTGCAGGATGATCGGCCCCGTGTCCGTGCCGCCATCCGCGAAATGCACCGTCGCCCCGGTCAGCTTCACACCGCGCGCAAGCGCCGCCTCATGCACCGCCAAACCGTAATAACCCTTTCCGCAAAACGCCGGGATCAGCGCCGGATGGATATTGATGATGCGGTTTGGATACGCATCGATGACGATCTGCGGAATTACGACCAGGCAACCCGCCAGCACGACGAGATCTGCTCCGGACTCCTGAAGCACTCTGAGCAGCGCACGGTCAAACTCTTCCGGAATCGGATAAGCCTTGCGCGTGACACACACAGTCGGGATCCCCGCCTTCTTCGCGCGCTCCAGCGCGTATGCCTTGCTGCTGTTGCTGACAACGCGAACGACCTGCGCGTTCGTGACGCTCTCGTCCGCGATCGCGTCCAAAATTGCCTGCAAATTCGTGCCTCCTCCAGACACCATCACCGCGAGCTTCAGCATAATACCACTCCCCTTTTGCCGGCCTCAATACCGCCGATCTGGTACACGGTATCGCCCGCCGACTCGATCGCCGCGACTGCCGCCGTGACATCCTCCGGCGCGACTGCGACCACCATGCCGATGCCCATATTGTAAGTGTTGTACATCATCTCCTCGGCGATATCCCCCCGCTGCGCGAGCATGCCAAAAATCGCCGGAACCGGATAGCTATTTTTCTTAATCACGGCGCGCACACCGTCCGGAAGCATCCGCGGCACGTTCTCGTAGAAACCGCCGCCCGTGATGTGGCTGCACGCTTTGACGCGCACACCCGCCTCTTTCACGTTGCGGAGCGCCTTCACATAGATTCTGGTCGGAGTCAGGAGCGCCTCGCCGAGCGTCGTCCCGAGCTCCTCATAATATTCGTTCAGTGCTTCCTTCTCCATCGGGAACACCTTCCGGACAAGGGAAAATCCATTGCTGTGCACACCCGTGGACGCGATCCCCAGAAGCACATCGCCCGGCTTCAGATCCTTGCCGGTAATCAAATCCTTCTCATCGACAACGCCGACCGCAAACCCGGCCAGATCGTACTCGTCCTCCGGCATCATGCCCGGATGCTCAGCCGTCTCTCCTCCGATCAGCGCCGCGCCTGCCTGCACGCAGCCCTCGGCCACGCCTCCGACGATCGCCGCAATCTTCTCCGGATAGTTCTTCCCACACGCGATATAGTCGAGGAAAAACAGCGGTTCGCCGCCCGCACACGCAATATCGTTGACGCACATCGCCACACAATCGATGCCGATCGTATCATGCTTGTCCAACAGAAACGCAAGCTTCAGCTTTGTCCCGACGCCGTCC
>CANQEB010000105.1 GCA_947594085.1 uncultured Lachnospiraceae bacterium
CGGATGACCTTCCGCTTGGAAAGTATTACGTAGTCGAGAAGAAGACGGCGGAGGGGTTTGTGCTGGATGGAGAGCCGAGGGAGATTGACTTGACTTATCGAGATCAGGATACCCCTGTTGTCCTCTACGATGAAGAATGGCAGAACAGTCGCCAGAAGGTCTCGGTAACGGTACAAAAGAAAGAAAAAGGGACGGATCAATTGCTTTCGGGGTGTATTTTTGCTCTTTGTGCCGGGGAGGACATCGCCGGCAGAGACGGAAAAATCCTTATGAAGGAGGATACCGTGATCGAGAAGAAAACAACCGGAAAAGATGGACGAATAGTATTTTCTGCAGATCTTCCAATTGGAGGCACTTATTATATCAAAGAGGTGAAAGCTCCTGCCGGATATGCAAAGACAAATAAGATAAAACGATTTACCTTCTCTTATGCCGGAGAAAATACGGAACAGGTGACCTATGATTTCACATTTGAAAATCGGCCGACCAGAGTGAAAGTTTCCAAGACAGATATCACGACGGGAGCTGAGTTGCCGGGAGCCCGGCTGCAGGTGAGAGACAAAAAAGGGCGTGTTGTGGACGAGTGGACGTCAGGGACAAGCCCGCATATGATTCAGGGCCTGGAAGCCGGGAAAACATATATCTTGCGGGAGGAAACAGCGCCGAAAGGATATTTGGTCGCGGAGGAAGTGACCTTTAAAGTAAAGAATACCGGGAAGATACAATCTGTCGTTATGAAGGACGCGAGGGAGGAAAAGCCGGCCCCGGAGACGGATAGCACTCCAAAGCCTGACAGCGCCCCGAAGACCGGCGATGACACAGATCTTTTGTCCTGGCTGGCGCTTATGGCTGTATCCGCATCTGTGCTGCTATTTTGGGCGCTGAGATACACGAGAAAGAAAAGACTTTCATAAACCAGAGGAATATGCTATACTTTGTCTTGACGGAAATTTGTCAGCATGACATGATGAGTGCCCATATTATATGGAGACAGCGATGAAAGAGGACAAGATAAAGAATAAAGTGCATTTGAAATACAGTGGCAAACTTATGCGGCACTGGTACTGGTGTGTACTTTTGCCGCTTTTGCTGCTGGGCCTGACGGCGGCCGTTTTGTATGTGGATACGCTGGCGGGCTTGATTGTCGGCGGATTCACGGCGGCGATTCTGCTGACAGTGGTGCTTCTGGATCTGTACTACAGGCCGAGAGTGCTGGCAGAGCTTGTGGACTTCGCGAACCAGTATCACAGTGTTGAACACGAGATGCTGAAGCAGTTCGTGATCCCGCACGGGCTGATACAGATGGACGGCAAGGTGCTCTGGATGAACGACAAGCTCTTGGAGCTGACCGGGAGAAAGGAGAGCGGGCACAGAAATATCACTGCCTTGTTTCCGCAGTTTGACCTGTCCTGTCTCCCCACTCGGGAGGACGGGGGAAGCACGGAGCTCACGTACAACGACAAGACATACCGGGTTTGCATGCGCTGGATCATGCTGGATGAGATGCTCCGGGACCTTCCTGGCGTGGAGGCCGTGGAGGAGGGAAACAGTGTGGTGGAGCTCTGCTTTTTCGATATTACGGAGCTGAACAGTCTCAAGATAGAGAACTTCGAGCAAAAGCCGATCGTAGGCCTGATCTATATGGACAATTACGACGAGGTGGCGGACAGCGTCGAGGATGTCCGGCGCTCGATGCTCGAAGCGCTGATCGACCGAAGAATCACAAAGTATGTCTCCGCGATGGGTGGTCTGATCAAGAAGCTGGAAAAAGATAAATATCTTCTTGTGATGAACCGCAAGGGTCTTGCCGGAATGGAGGAGGATCGTTTCTCTGTTCTTGAAGATGTGAAGGCGGTAAATATCGGAAATACTATCAACATGACCATCAGCATAGGTGTCGGTCTGAACAATCCAGACTATACGCAGAATTATGAGGCTGCGCGTGGCGCGATAGAGATGGCGCTTGCCCGAGGTGGCGATCAGGTTGTGATCAAGGATCACGAGAAGCTGACATTTTTCGGCGGCAAGACCCAACGCGCAGAGCGGAATACGCGTGTGCGCGCCCGCGTAAAGGCGCAGGCTTTGCGCGAGCTGATCAATACAAAGGATCGTATCATCGTAATGGGTCATAAGATTACGGATATCGATTCCCTTGGTGCCAGTGTCGGTGTATGCAGAGCCGCACGCGAGGCGGGAAAAGCGGCGCACATTGTTCTGGGAGACATCAATAGCGCGATTCGCCCCTGGGTGACGGCACTGCAGGGGGAGGGCCATGACGAGAAGCTGTTTCTGACTCATGAGCAGGCCATTGAGATGACGAACCAAAACACGGTGGTGGTTGTTGTCGATACAAATCGCCCTGCGATGGTAGAGTGTGAGGAAATACTCTATCTGACAAAGACGATTGTGGTGTTGGATCATCACAGACAGGGGACAGATCAGATCGAGAATGCCTCTCTATCGTATATTGAGCCGTCTGCCTCTTCGGCCTGTGAGATGATTGCGGAGATCCTTCAATACTACGATGACGAGATCAGGCTGAAGCCGATCGAGGCAGACAGTATCTACGCTGGTATCATTGTCGACACAAATAACTTTGTGGCGAAGACGGGGATGCGCACTTTTGAGGCAGCTGCATTTTTGCGCAGAAACGGCGCTGATATGACGCGTGTGCGCAAGTATTTCCGGAATGATATGGAGACCTACAAAGCGCGCGCAGAGGCGGTGCGCCATGCGGAAGCGTTCATGGGTTGCTACGCGATCAGCGTTTGTCCGAGTGAGGGACTTGAGAGCCCTACCGTGATCGGCGCGCAGGCAGCAAACGAGCTGTTGAATATTATCGGAGTCAAAGCTTCATTTGTGCTGACAGAATTCAACCAGAAGATCTATATCAGCGCGCGTGCGATTGATGAGGTGAATGTGCAGATCATCATGGAGCAGTTGGGCGGTGGTGGCCATATGAATATCGCTGGGGCACAGCTTGACAATGTGAGTATTGATGAGGCGCGCATTAAGTTAAAAGAAGTACTGACACAGATGACGAAAGAAGGAGCGATTTAGTTATGAAGGTTATCTTGTTGCAGGATGTGAAATCCTTGGGAAAGAAAGGCGACGTTGTGGAGGTCAGCGAGGGGTATGCCCGCAATATGCTGCTCAAAAAGGGTATGGGCAAGGAAGCTACGAGCGGAAATATGAATGACCTGAAGCTGCAGAAAGCGAATGCTGAGAAGATTGCGAAGGAGACGAAGGAGGCGGCTGAGGCTTTGGGCAAGGAACTGAAAGGGAAGGAGATCAAGGTCGCTGTGAAAGCCGGAGATGGCGGGCGTGTATTTGGGTCTGTGTCCTCGAAGGAGATTGCGGAGGAGATAAAAAAGCAGCTTGGCCACGAGGTGGACAAGAAGAAAATTCTGCTGGATACTCCGATCAAAGCGCTGGGCGTGACAGAGGTCTCCATCAAACTGCACCCAAAGGTGACAACGGAAATCAGGGTGAACGTCGCGGCGCTGTAGAGAACAACAAGGACAAGGAACCGGGGAGAAGCCTGAAGGCCGGAGAAATGAGCAGCCGTCGCAGGGCTGCCCGGATACAGAAGACAAGCGGAAAGGAGCGATATTGTGGAGGAATCGATGCTCAAGCGGGTCATGCCGCATAGCGCGGAAGCAGAACAGTCTGTGATTGGGGCCATGATTCTGGATCGTGATGCAGTCACAATTGCGACGGAGATGCTAACCTCGGACGATTTTTATCAGAAACAATATGGGATCCTTTTCGAGGCGATGTCCGAGCTCTACCATGAAGATATGCCGATAGATCTGGTCACACTTCAAAATCGGCTGAGGGCAAAGGATGTTCCGTCGGAGATCAGTAGCCTGGAGTTTGCCGGAGATCTGATTACGGCAGTGCCGACCTCTGCAAATGTGAAGTACTACGCGCAGATTGTTGCCGAGAAGGCTTTGTTGCGCAGGCTGATTCGGGCGAACGAGGAAATTGCGGCTGCGTGTTATACAGATAAGGATTCGGTGGACAATATCATGGAGGATACGGAGAAAAAGATTTTTCAGATCCTTCAGAGAAATTCAGCCAACGAATTTACACCGATCAAGGAAATTGTGCTGAATGCATTGGATAAGATTGAGGCAGCGAGCAAGGCGAAGGGAAACGTGACCGGGCTTGCGACTGGTTTTATCGATCTGGACTATAAGACTTCCGGATTCCAGCCGTCAGATCTGATTCTCATTGCGGCGCGACCGTCTATGGGGAAAACGGCACTGGCCCTAAACATTGCAGAGTATATGGCATTCCGGAACAACCAGACCGTGGCGATTTTCAGCCTGGAGATGTCGAAGGAGCAGTTGGTCAACCGTCTGTTTTCTCTGGAGTCGCGTGTAGACTCACAGGCTTTGCGGACCGGCAACCTCAATGACAACGACTGGACCAGCTTGATCGAGGCGGCAGGAACGATTGGGCGCTCGAACCTGATTATTGACGATACGCCGGGCATTTCGGTGACGGAGCTGCGCAGCAGGTGTAGAAAATATAAATTAGAGCACGGACTTGACATTGTCATGATCGATTATCTTCAGCTCATGCAAGGAGGCCGCCGCTCAGAGTCGCGGCAGCAGGAGATTTCGGAGATCTCTCGTTCGCTCAAGGAGATTGCCCGTGAGCTGCAGGTTCCTGTAATCGCATTGTCGCAGCTTTCCCGTGCGGTAGAGCAACGCCCGGAGCACCGTCCGATGCTCTCGGATCTGCGAGAGTCCGGTGCGATTGAACAGGATGCGGATGTCGTGATGTTCTTGTATCGAGAAGATTATTACAATCAGGATACAGAGAAAAAGGATGTCGCGGAGGTCATCATTGCAAAGCAGAGGAATGGCCCGATCGGCACGATCGAGCTTGCGTGGTTGCCACGTTTTACAAAATTTGCGAATATGAAAAAATAAATGAATATGAAAAGAAAACGGTTCTTTTTTGCTCTGTGCGGCCATATATTAATAATGGAGTACGTATGCATGGGGAGAATCGTATGGAAGAGAAGGGGTATTCGGTCTCGGAAGCAGTGCGGCTCATAGGCGTTGAGTCGCACGTTTTGCGTTATTGGGAGGAAGAACTTTCGATAGTGGTCCGCCGTAACGCACAGGGGCATCGGATTTACAGTGAAGAAAACATTGATACATTTCGCCAGGTCAGAAAGCTGAAAGAAAAAGGGCTGCAACTCAAGGCGATCCGCCTGCTGCTGGACAAGCAGGGAAGGTTGGACTTTGAAGCGACGACACAGGATGACGCGTTTGCGGAACAGATCAGGGAACTGGCTGGAGGAGAAACCATAGGTGAGACAGGCAGTGTGGATGATGAGTCGGAGATACTGTGCGGGGAGATCATTCCGGCGGGCGAGCCCGAACCGGTACAGCAGTTTGAACAGATTCTTCGCCGGCTGATGGAAGAAGTTGTCTCGGAGCAGAACGAGAAGCTGGAAGAGGCGATTGCGGACTGCATGAAGGAAGAGTTGACCGATTTTTATCTGCAGTATAGCCGGATTGTGCAGGAAGCGGCCGCAACGGCAGAGTCGAGAGACAAACGGGCCGGAACCCTGCGACGCTGGTTTAGAAAGCTGCTTCGCCGGGCATAAAAAGGACTGCCTCGAATCAATTCTGTGAATCGATCCGTGCAGTCCTTCTGCCTCGTAGATTACTCCGGCGCGCTGTCGCTATGTAAGCAGATTATTCTGCGGAGATAGCACCTGTCGGGCAAGCAGCTTCGCATGTGCCGCACTCAAGACAGACATCAGCGTCGATTACGTACTTTCCGTTGCCCTCAGAGATAGCGTCTGCCGGGCATTCACCTGCGCATGTGCCGCAAGCTACGCATTCGTCAGAAATTACATATGCCATAGTTGAATCCTCCTTTTAGAATACGAATTATAGATTCCTCATGGAATCTTTGTTTTATTCTAATACAAATCTGAAAAATACACAAGCAGAAATGTGGAATTTGCAGTGTATTTCTGTGGAAACACTGGCAATTACAGAAGGAGTTGTACCTTGCATAATACGAGGAAACGTATTATAATGTCCGAGAAGGGTTTCGAGCCCGCTCCGGATGACGCAGATACGCGGTCAGTTCGGAGAATCACAGAAGTGGATGAAGGAGGGATACGAAGTGGCGGCGAAGATCACCAAGGATATGACGATCGGAGAGATTCTCCAGGTGAACCAGGGCCTTGCTCCAGTATTGATGGCAGGTGGAATGCATTGTGTAGGATGCCCATCCTCCCAGATGGAGACATTGGAAGAGGCGGCGATGGTGCATGGGATCGAGTTGGACGTGCTGCTTGCCAGGCTGAATGCGTTTCTGGAAGCGCTGGAAAAATAGACATCTAAATAGACATCTGATAAGAAGGGACTGCCTCTGCAGTCCTTTTTTTGTCTATTTCACCGAAATCAAAAATGCCATTAGGCAAAACATAGAAAAAACGTTTCACCAAAGGAAAAATATAAGCGAAATGCTTTCTTGACGAATGAATAAACTCGTGCCATAATGTCAAAAATTAAACACATTGGAATCAGGCACATAACCTGAAATGTAGAAACAAACAGGAGGGATTCACATGTTGGATAAGAAAATCCGTCTGAAAACAATCAATGATGTCAGGGAGTTTGTCAATGAGGCCGCAAAGTGTAAATTTGATGTAGATATTTTCTATAACAGGATAATCGTGGATGCCAAGTCGCTTCTTGGCGTTATGAGTATGGATCTGACAAAGCCTCTGACGGTCAAGTATTCACCGGAGGATCACTTTTTTGACAAAGTATTGGATAAATATGCGGTTGCGTGAGAGATACGCGATTGTGCAAAAGACGCGTAGTTGCGTAAAAGATACGAGGGAAGAGACATGAAGGGCTGTCACAAAACGGAACTTTGGGCTGTTTTGCGGCAGTCTTTTTCTGTACGGCGTTTGGCTTTTTTTGCCATAGAAAATAGTGCTTGCATTTCCGGTGAAATAGGGATATGATATATATACCCCGATGGGGTATTTGAAAAATGTGCGGAGGTGCAATGAATGGAGCAGTATCTGGTAACTGGAATGAGCTGCGCGGCTTGCAGTGCCAGGGTCGAGAAGGCAGTCAGCAAGGTGGCGGGCGTCACCGGCTGCTCGGTAAGCCTACTGACGAATTCGATGGGGGTAGAAGGTACGGCATCCCCTGAGGCGATCATAAAGGCGGTCGAGGAGGCTGGATACGGCGCGTCGCTCAAGGGAGCGGAGCGTGCGGCGGGCGCATCTCCACAGGCAGTGCCGGACTACGATGATGCGCTTGCCGACAGGGAGACGCCGAAGATGAAGCGCAGGCTGATCGCGTCTCTGTGTATTCTGATCCCGTTGATGTACGTCTCGATGGGGTATATGATGTGGGGCTGGCCACTGCCGCGCTTCTTTGATGGAAATCATGTCGCGGTGGGCTTACTGCAGCTTCTTTTGACGGCTGCGGTCATGGTGATCAACCAGAAATTTTTTATCAGCGGTGTGAAGGGCGCGCTACATGGGGCGCCGAACATGGATACACTTGTGGCGCTCGGGGCCGGAGCGTCCTTTGGCTACAGTGTCTATGTGCTGTTCGCGATGACCGGCGCGCAGGCGCAAGGCGACCATGCGGCCGTCATGAGCTATATGCACGAGTTCTACTTCGAGTCGGCGGCGATGATTCTGACGCTGATTACGGTCGGGAAGATGCTTGAGGCACGATCCAAGGGCAGGACGACCGACGCACTTAAGGGCCTCATGAAGCTTGCTCCGAAGACAGCCACGGTGCTC
>CANQEB010000106.1 GCA_947594085.1 uncultured Lachnospiraceae bacterium
AGCTTCTGGGCGATATCGGCTTCGGCCCGTTCGAGGGCAACGTGATCAAGGCCATTCCGGTTTCTGACTGCAAGCTCACGAGAAAGGCGATCGACCAGATCTGTGCGGATATCGAGGTACAGGCAGGGAGCAAGGTATATTGGTTCAAGACGGACGAGAGCGGCGCGATCGCCGGTGGCATCGCGAAGTTCATTAACGCGGATGCGGACAAGGTCTCCGCGGTGACCGCCAAGCTCGGACTGAAGCCGAACACACTGGTCATTCTGTCAGCGGGCAAGCTCGGCATGGCGCAGAAGGCTGCCGGCGTGGCGGTCAGGAAACTCGGCGAGGCCTGCGAAGGACATATGGATAAAGAACGATATGAATTCTGTTGGGTTGTAGATTTCCCGATGTATGAGATCGGGGAGGAGTCCGGAGAGCTGGAGTTCTGCCACAATCCGTTCTCAATGCCGGCCGGCGGACTGGACGTGCTCATGAAAGCGGAGCGCGGCGAGATCGATCCGCTCGATATCCTCGCGGATCAGTACGATCTTGTCTGCAACGGCGTTGAGCTCTCGTCCGGCGCGGTCCGTAACCATGATCCGGAGATTATGATCAAAGCGTTTGAGCTTGTAGGCTTGGGCGAGGAGGAAGTGAAGGCCAAATTCCCGGCTATGTACACGGCGTTTACCTACGGTGCGCCGCCGCATGCGGGCATCGCGCCGGGCGTCGACCGCATGGTGATGCTGCTCTCGGGTGAGGAGTCGATCCGCGAAGTCATCGCTTTCCCGATGAACAAGAACGCGCAGGACATCATGATGGGCGCGCCGTCAGAGGTGGAGCAGAAGCAGCTCGATGAGCTGAATATCTGCCTGAAGGAGATCGAAAAGTAAACAGTATCCGGTTTCGCAGGATGATTCTGCCCGGGAAACCGGTCTGTGGAACCTATGCGGAAAACAATGCGGAAACCGGGAAATTCCGGTAAAAAAAGATTGACACGCCCGGTGTGGTGTACTATAATATTTGACGTGTCGCCAGTTATTTCGGAACAATTCAAGATAACTGCGCTTTTACTTGCGTATAAATGTTCGAACCAAAGCCCCGGTCGGACATTTTACCATAGCAATTTAAAAGAGACGAAACGCCCCGGAATGGTCAGCAAACATATTTCCGGAGTTTTGTCGAAAGAAGGATCTTCCGCGGGGAAGATCGCCGGGAGGACGGAATTAAGCCTCTGCCAATCCGGAATGCATGTGAACGATTACAAGGAGGAAGACCAATGAAAACATTTATGGCAAGTCCGGCGACGATTGAAAGAAAATGGTACGTAGTGGACGCAGCTGATATGACGCTTGGCCGCCTGGCAGCAGGGGTTGCAAGTGTTCTGAGAGGAAAGAACAAGCCGACCTTTACCCCTCATATTGATACAGGCGATTATGTGATCATCGTGAACGCAGACAAGGTCAAGGTGACCGGCAAGAAGCTGGATCAGAAGATTTACTATCATCATTCGGAGTACGTAGGTGGTATGAAAGAGACTACGCTGCGTGAGATGTTGGCGAAGAAACCGGAGAGAGTTGTTGAGCACGCTGTGAAGGGCATGCTTCCGAAGGGACCGCTCGGCAGAGAGATGTACAAGAAGCTCTTTGTATATGCCGGACCGGATCACAAACAGCAGGCGCAGAAGCCGGAAACGCTGACATTTTAAAAGGAGGTAAATGACATTGGCTAACGGAAGATTTTATGGAACGGGAAGAAGAAAAAAATCAATTGCCAGAGTGTATCTGATGCCGGGAACCGGCAAGATTACGATCAATAAAAGAGATATCGACGACTACTTCGGACTGGACACGCTGAAGCTGATCGTGCGCCAGCCGCTCGCAGCGACGGAGACCACCGATAAGTTTGACGTTCTCGTGAACGTGCACGGTGGCGGGACGACCGGCCAGGCAGGTGCGATTCGCCACGGCATCGCGAGAGCGCTGCTCCAGGCGGACAATGATTACAGACCGACGCTCAAGTCCGCAGGTTACCTCACACGTGACCCGAGAATGAAAGAGCGTAAGAAATACGGTCTCAAAGCAGCCCGTAGAGCTCCGCAGTTCAGTAAGCGATAACAAAGGCCTGCGGATTACCGCAAATCAAAATACACAGACAAAGCCCCGAATGCTTGCATTCATGGGGCTTTTGTTGTGTGGCTTGATTCCTGCCTGTTTTCTATTCTACAAGTCGCTCTACGGTTCGCTTGTCCGCGAAAGAAAGTGGATGCTCCACAGGGCGTCTTTTGCCGTCTCTGTCATAATTGGAATCGATTTGGTATATTTCCCTGGTCAGTGTTTTTTGCCGTCGTAAATATTGAATCCGTCTCTGCCGCCTTTCTTGGTCTCATAGAGGGCCAAGTCGGCTGTATGATACAGATCATTGAAGGAATTGCCATACATTGGTGCGAAGGAGACGCCAATACTACAGGTGACATGATTGCCCTCACCTATATCCTTGAAATTGAAGGTGCGAATACTCTCATGGAGTTTCCTTACCTTAGCGATCGCGTTCGTGTCGGAGACAATGTTTTTCATCAGAATACAGAATTCATCTCCGCCGAGACGACCGATGATATCGTTCTCACGGAACTCCTGGCGGATAATATTGCTGACTTCGCGCAGAATCTCATCACCTACTGCATGGCCATAGGTGTCGTTGACTTCTTTGAAGTGGTCGATATCGATCATAACGAAGGCCTGAAGACCGATTTTTTGTTCACTGTCGAGCCACTGCTGGATCATTTCCTCAGTGCTCTTTTTGTTGAGCATTCCGGTCAACAGGTCACTCTGGCCCATCTCCAAAAGCTCCTTCTGCGTGCGATTCGTCGAGAGAAGGACGGTTAACAGCAGAGCAGACATGCCGAGAATGAGGGCGGTGCAAAGGACGATCCCATATCGAGAGATAAAATCATAAGAGCTGCGGGCGACAGACCTTGGCACCATGTAGCACAGCATCCAATTGCTGATCTCAAGTGGCTGATATGCCATATAATATTTCTGCTTTCTGTACGTGAGAGAGAATAATTCCTTGTTCTGATTCGCGAAATCTTCCAAAACAGTATTGCGTGGCTTGTCCTTCGGAAGCTTGATATTGTACAGTTGATTAAAGAAATTAGCCTCGTACGTAATAAGCTGGGACATGCGCTCATCGGTGACGTGCGCGATCACGGTTCCGTCTGAATCGACGATCATGATCGTGCCCGAGCCGGAATAGTTGTCTACCAGAAGCATGTCGGACAACGTGGAGAGATTGCATGAACCGCCTAACACACCGACCACTTCGCCATCGCGGAAAATCGGGGCGGCGAGAACGATACAAAGATCACCGTCTATATTGCTTTCGAGCGGTTCGCTGAATGCGCGCTCTCCGCTCATAGCCTTCTGAAAAAATTTATTAGAACCGACGAATCGCTTGCTGCCATCCGGATAAAAGCCTGTGCCGTCTGTGTCAATGATAACCATTCGGTTCATGGTGCTTTTTTCAGACATTGCGGTCAACAATTCAAGATTCTGTTCGCACGTAAGCTCCTCCTGCTGTCCGATATAGGCAGCCACACCTTCTATATATTGGAAGTGTTGATTGATGATATTCTGGAAATTTTGGCTCTGATGTTCAATATTGCTGACGATCGTGCTGCGTGCGTTCTTTTCGATATCACGAAGTACACAGATAAAGAAAACTATAGTGATACTGAGAACGAAAATCAGAAAGATTCCCATTGGCAAAAAATGGGATTTTGAATTAGCAGTTTTGTTTGGGTTTTGCATTTGTAACTCCTATAATTTGTAAAACAATCTGACAATAGACAATCAATTTCGTCCATCAGATGTGAGAAAACACGTCTATTTGCTTATATACATTCCTATTGTATCACATCTGTTTGAAATATTCAAAAGAATATTTAATAAATATAAAAAAATATGCTGCAGACAATATATTTTGACTCGGATGTAGACAAATGCGAGGTAATTTTGTAAGATAGATACCGTGAAAAGGTGTGAGGATGGTATGGAAGAACAAGCAGGAAAAACAAGAAAAAAGCATATTTGTCTGGGGATTTTGGCCCATGTTGATGCTGGAAAGACGACGCTCTCAGAGGGAATTCTGTACTTGTCCGGGAGTATCCGAAAGCTCGGGAGAGTAGACCATCAGGATGCATTTTTGGACAATTATGCGCTGGAGCGGGCGCGCGGCATTACAATTTTCTCAAAACAGGCGGAATTGATGCTTACGGATCTTCCGGTGACGTTGGTGGATACGCCGGGGCATGTAGATTTTTCGGCGGAGATGGAGCGGACACTGCAGATTTTGGATTACGCGATTCTCGTGATCAGCGGGGCAGACGGTGTACAGGGACATACGGAGACGCTATGGAGGCTACTGGAACGGTATGAGATTCCGGTCTTTCTTTTTATCAACAAGATGGATCAGGAGGGAACGGACCGCGCTGCGATTTTGGAGGAGTTAGAAAGGCGCCTCGACAGTCGATGTGTCGACTTTGGCCCTGCAGATGCGTGGACGAAGGTCGGGGATGCTCCCGAAGAGGTGACGGAGTCGGGGCAAAAGAAGCAGGATCCACATATGGTTCGGGATATGGTTTCCAAAGAGTTCTGGGAAACGCTTGCGATGTGCGACGAAACTTTGCTGGACAGCTACATGGAAAACGGGGCGCTGGACGTGAGCGAGATCGCGGGCGCGGTCGCCATGCGCAAGGTGTTTCCGTGTTATTTTGGCTCTGCGCTAAAGCTGGAAGGAGTGCAGGAGCTGCTGGATGGGATCCGAAGGTTTAGCGTGCGGCCTGCATATTCGCAGGAATTCGCGGCGCGCGTGTTCAAGATTACGCGGGATACACAGGGAAATCGGCTGACGCACATGAAGATCACGGGCGGTTCGCTGCGCGTGAAGGCGTCTCTTGCCGGACGCCACAGGGATTCCGGGGAAGACTGGGAGCAGAAGGTGGACCAGATTCGGATCTATTCCGGGAATGGATTTCGGGCGGTTCCGGAGGCGGAGGCCGGGACGGTCTGTGCGGTGACAGGTCTGGAATATACTTATGCCGGGGAAGGTCTCGGTGCGGAGACCGAGGCTGAGCTTCCTCTGCTGGAGCCGGTGTTGTCCTACCGAATTGAATTGCCGCCGGACTGCGATGTCCACCATACATTTCTGAAGCTGCGCGAGCTCGAGGAAGAGGAGCCGCAGCTTCATCTGGTGTGGAGAGAGCAGCTGAATGAGATTCATGCCCACCTGATGGGTGAAGTTCAGACGGAAGTGCTGAAAAGCCTGATTCGGGAACGGTTCGGGATCTGGGTGGAATTCGGGCAGGGAAATATCGTATACAAGGAGACAATCCGCAGTGCGGTGGAGGGGATGGGCCACTATGAGCCCCTGCGCCACTATGCGGAGGTGCATCTGTTGTTGGAGCCGGGCGAGCGGGGAAGCGGTTTGCAATTCGATAGCCGTTGCAGCGAGGATATTTTGGATCGAAACTGGCAGCGTTTGATTCTGACACACTTGGATGAGAAACAACATCGCGGGGTGCTCACAGGCTCTGAGATCACGGACATGCGTATTACGCTTCTCGCCGGCAGAGCACATTTGAAACACACAGAGGGCGGGGACTTTCGTCAAGCGACCTATCGGGCGGTTCGCCATGGCTTGAAATGTGCAGAGAGCGTTCTGCTGGAGCCGGTCTATGCATTTCGGCTCGAGCTGCCGTCGGAGTCGGTTGGCCGCGCGATGACAGACATCCAGAGGATGAATGGAAGCTTTGCTCCGCCGGAGATCGACGGGGAGATGGCGGTTCTGCTTGGGAAGGCTCCGGTGTCTGAGATGTGGGGGTATCAGACGGAGCTTTTGGCGTACACGAAAGGTCGGGGCAGGCTGTCCTGCACACTCAGCGGATATGAGGAATGCCACAACGCACAGGAGGTTATCGACGCGATCGGCTATGACTCCGAGGCGGATTTGGACAACCCGACGGGTTCTGTTTTCTGTGCGCATGGAGCCGGATATGTCGTGAGTTGGGAGCATGTACAGGATTATATGCATGTGGACAGCGGGTGGAGGCCGGGAACGGAAGCGCGCGAAGCGGGACAAAATCCGGATGCGTTCGAAAGGAACGAAAGCGGGCAGTCCGCCGGCGGCTATGCGGACGACAAGGAGCTGGAGGAGATCTTCGTGCGCACTTACGGTACGGCGTCACAGGAACGCAGGCATTACACGAAGAGCCGTCGCGTGGAGGCGCCGGGGAGCGCGAAGCCATCGAAGCAGGAGGAGATGGATGAGTATCTGCTTGTGGACGGTTACAACATCATTTTCGCCTGGGATGAGCTGAAAGAACTCGCAAAAGAGTCAATCGAGGGGGCCCGGGGCAGGCTTGCGGATATCCTCAGCAATTATCAGGGCTATCGAAACATCCACATTATATTGGTCTTTGATGCGTACAAGGTTGAAGGCGGTCGCGGTGAGGTGTTGAAGTATCACAATATCCACATCGTCTACACGAAGGAGGCCGAGACGGCGGATCAGTATATCGAGAAGACGGCGCGTGTCATAGGCAGGAAATATCATGTGACAGTGGCGACATCCGACGCGCTGGAGCAGATCATCATCCTCGGCGCGGGTGCATCGCGGATGTCGGCGGACGGCCTTCATGAAGAGGTCGAGCTTGCAAATCAGGAGATGCGCAAGGATTATCTTCAGAAGCCATCCGGCACTAAGCACCGGCTGTTCGACGAGCTGGACGAGCCGCTGCGCAATTTCCTTGAGGAGCTTCGCTTAGGACGGAAAACGCTTGAACGGTCGGGCGGGACAGAGTGAGTAAATGTCGGCTAGCCCTCGCCTGGGCGTAAACAGCAAAATAAATCGTAACTTTTGAATAAAGAAACGGTAGCGAAAGCCGTTAAATAATGGTATACTGAACTAAAAATGGCGCGAAGTCCGACAGAAAATGAACGGGAGGGTTACAGCAATGAGTGTAGATGTAAACAAGGCAAAAAGTGTAATTGAGAGCGGCAAAGCGGTGCTCGGTATCGAGTTCGGTTCAACGAGGATCAAGGCGGTGCTGATCGATGAGAACAACGCTCCGATCGCATCCGGCAGTCATGAGTGGGAGAACCAGCTGGTGAACGGGATCTGGACTTACAGTCTCGATGCGATCTGGAAAGGCTTGCAGGATTGCTACGCAGACATGCTCGCGGACGTGAAGAAGCAGTATGGAGTCGATGTAGAGAAGCTTGCCGGAATTGGTTTCAGCGCGATGATGCATGGCTATATGGCATTCAACAAGGAAGATGAGCTGCTGGTGCCGTTCCGCACCTGGAGGAACACGATCACGGGACAGGCTTCCGCGGAGCTGTTCGATCTGTTCAACTACAACATTCCGCAGAGATGGAGCATCGCGCATCTGTATCAGGCGATTCTAAACGGCGAGGAGCATGTGAAGGAGATTACCTTCTTCACGACGCTTGCGGGCTATATTCACTGGCAGATGACGGGGCAGAAGGTGATCGGCGTCGGCGACGCGGCCGGCATGTTCCCGATCGATATTGAGACGAGAGATTACAATAAGACCATGATCGCGAAGTTTGACGAGCTCGTGGCGCCGAAGGGCTATCCGTGGAAGCTTGAGGAGATTCTGCCGAAGGTACTGCTGGCCGGTCAGGACGCGGGTACATTGACCGAGGAGGTCACAGACATCAAGGAATCTGTGACCGGCAGGAACGTG
>CANQEB010000107.1 GCA_947594085.1 uncultured Lachnospiraceae bacterium
CTTGCAAAGACATTGATCGCTGTTGACATATTCATTCCAAACTCCGTACATAGATGATCAAACTGCGCCTTCAATGTTTCATCCATCCTTACGCTGAAAGTTGCCTGTGCCATACTATGCACCTCCTTTATATGAATAATATCTATTTTTTGTTATTATGTCAATATTCTTGCACCTATTAGGTTCAAATTATATATTACAAAGGTAAACAGACTTTTCATAAGTTTCCAAATCAGCAGGCGAAAATCTCCATACGCGCCTATGTCAAAACCGACACGGCACATCCACACGCCACTCGTCGGTAATCCAGTCCTCCTCGATCCCTTCAAAAAATCCGGCGCCGGTCATGTAATTTCCGGCAATGATGGCGATCACGTCCGCCATACCCCGAATGTTCTCCTCAGGCGGCATGAACTCGGTTTCGGTTTCTGTCTCGGCTTCCGATTGGAACTCTTCCGCGTTCACCAGCACACACAGTTCCTCTGTCATCTCCGCCGTTTTCTCGCTGATCTCACAATCGAAGAAGATCAGCGGTCTCCCATCTGTCTGCACGATGATATCCGCGGCGACATCCGCCCCTGTATCCGCGCCGGTATTCTTTTCCGTTTCCTTTTCTGTTTCCTTTTCTGTTTCCTCTCCTGCTTTCTCTCCTGTATCCCCGAAACTCTGCTCGGCCGGATTCACAATGAGAAGCATCGCGTCCTTCTCCTGAACGATCTGCATCAGCTGTATCAACGGATTATTTTCCCCGTCGTACTCACGATACGCAATTCCGGCATCCTCAAGCGCCCTGTTCAGAGCCGCGCGCACATCTGCCGTCTCCGGATCTTCCTCGTCCTTGAACATCCGATAGAATACCGCGACATAAGCCTTCCCCTTCGCCAACACGGAACCTTTCGCGGCAAGGCACAACAGCAAAAGCAGCAAAAGCGCCGCGCCTGCTCGCTCCACCCTCCAAGTCAAATTTCTGCTGGCCTTCCAAACGTCCCCCGACCGTTTCACGCGTTCCTCCCTCTCCGGCAGTGTCCAGTGAATTCTCTCCGTTTCCGATAGTACCTGTGCACCCGGCAGACTGCCTTCTCCTTTAAAATCAGCAGCTACCCGAATATACCCACGAATGTACCCCTCTTGAGAGAAAAAATGTACAGGGACTCTTCGCCGCGGCAGACTTCTGGTCAACCCCGCACCAAAAGCAAGTCGCTGTGCATTCGGCTGACTTTCTGTCTTTCTCATAGAGTACATAGCCCACGTCCTTCACATATGCCGACGCATATTCTCCGCCCGCAACCGCAGTCAGCTCATCGTCAGAAAGCTCTCCCTGCTCATGGAATTGATCAAACAGCTCCTGTGCCTGTTCCAGGGTCACCTCCGCGCCGTACCCCTTCACGATATCCAGAACTTCCTCCACCGATTTTGTCTTTTTCAATTTCTCAACAACCTCTCCGCTCATAAGCGTTCCCTCCCTTTGTCACTTTTGTTTCTCATTTTTTGATACGCCGTAACATGAATTTCGTTAGATTAAATTATAACATAAAATAAACCAGACAGGAAGGGCCGATTGAAATAGCGAATAATGTTATCAGATCGTCCGATATCGCCTCCTCCTTGACCCTGCTTCCGGTCGATTCATCCGCAAGGAGCAAAGCAGGCCGTGAACCTTATCATCCACAGCCTGTCCCATACAATCCCTTATTTTTATCGTCTTCCCGGCAGCTCTCCCTTGATCACAGTCGGGATCCCACACACCATGCGCACGACCGCCTGTGCCTGCTGCGCCAGGCGCACACACAGCCTGCCCGTCGCCTCACGCCCCATCCGTTCCTTCCGGTCAACGGGTATAATGCCGCTTCCCACCTCGCAGCAGATTACAATCTCTTTCTCAAGCAAGCGGTCCAGAAGCGCGTCTGCCTGCTCCGGCTGTGCGAAGACCAACTGCTCCAGATGATACACAACAGGACGTTCGTCGATCTTTGCATCCGCGATATCTTTTTCTGCATAACCAAGCGTTTCCGCGAAATCCCGTTTTCCGGAGCCTTCGCCGCCAACAATCAGAATCATATCTCAATCCCCCGGCTAATCCATTCTATTCTTCCTACGATTTTCAATCTCCCAGGCACAACAAATATCGCCTGTCTTTATTTCATCTCAAACGATCTCTTCCAGATTTCCTTTCAATGTCAGCGGAATCCCGCAGACCAGCTCACGGACCACATCCGCCTGTTGCGCAAGTGCCCGGTTGATGCGCCCGAGTACGTCCATATACGCCTTGGTTCCCGGATCGTACGCCCGGCTGTCTGTGCCGACCTCATTTGTAATCACGATCAGCGTGTCGCTCTGACTGCGAAGCGCTTTGACGCCCGCGACAACCATCTCATACGGATCAGCCCAGACGCCATCCTCGTCAAACATCTCGTTCGCCGTGAGGTTGCAGATACACTCCAGCAGGACTGTCCCCCGCTTCGGAAGCGTGAGTCCCTGTAGATCCGTGTAACGCTCAATCGTCTCGAAACCCTTTCCGCTGCGCAGCACCCTGTGGCGCGCGATTTTCTCCTCGCTGTCGTCCCCAAAAGGCCGCATCGCTGCGATATAGTACCTCGGAAATGAAAGCTTCTGACAAAGCTCCTCCGCATAGGAACTTTTCCCGCAGGCGGAACCCCCGGTCAGCAGAATCATTCTGGAATTTGGCATATTGCCGTCTCCTTTTCTCTGAATTCACACATTATCCATCGCATCCCACTGTGATAGCATCTCCCGCATCCATGCGCAGACATCCATATCGTAGACCGGATCAAGATGTTCCGGCCGCAGTACCTCGTCAATCGTTCCCTCCGCGATCAGTCTGCCGCGGTTCATCAAAAGCGCGTCGCTGCCAAACGCCTTCGCGAGTGACAAATCATGTACGACCGAGACGACCGACCGCCCCGGCTGTTTCACCCACTGCGCAATCAACTCAAACACCTGCTTTTGATAGACCAAATCCAGATGATTCGTCGGCTCATCCAGAAGCAGCAGCTTCGGATTCTGCGCGAACACCTGTGCCAGAAACGTCCTCTGCAGCTCGCCTCCTGAGAGCCTCAGCACCGACTGGCTTCGCAGCGCATCCATACCGGTCAGCGCGAGGGCATCGTCTACCGCCCTCTCATCCTCGTCCTTTCTTCCCGCAAGCACTTTGGAAGAATGTGCGTAGCGCCCTAGACGCACGACCTCCTCCACGGTAAACTCATAACCGACAAAGTGATTCTGGGCAAGCACGCCGATCTGCAGCGCCCGCTGCACAGAGGAGAGCTTCTTCACATCCTTTCCATGTAAAGACACCGTCCCTGTGTAGGCGACGCCCTGCGTGACTGCATTCAGCACCGTGGACTTTCCTGCACCGTTCGGCCCGACGATCATCAGCCACTGTCCTTCCGAGACATGGAAGCTCAGCCGGTCGACAACCGTGCAGCTCCCATAGCTCACGGAGAGCTCTTTTACGTCCAGCATACGGTCACCCCTTTCGCGTCTGATAGAAAATAAACACGAAGACCACAGCTCCCACCAGACTTGTGACAACTCCGATCGGCAGCTCCCGCGGATTCAGCAGAATGCGCGCCGCCAGATCCGCCAGCAGCAAAAACACCGCCCCACCGAACGCCGAGGCCGGAAGCAGCCGTCTGTGGTTTGGCCCGACGACCATACGGACCATATGCGGTGTGACGAGCCCCACAAAACTGATTGTCCCACCAATCGAAACACAGACACCGATCAAGATGGACACCATGATCAGCACCGTCAGCTTTGTCCGTCGCACGTCCACGCCGACGTGCCGCGCATTGTCTTCCCCCACCGCGAACGCGTTGAGTTCCCGCGCGTGAAGAAACAGCACGCCGCCGCACAGCAAAAACGCAACAAGAAGAATCAGTGCGTTCTTGTAGCTGGAATTCTGCAAGCTGCCCATCGTCCAGAACGTAATACTTTGAATCTTGTCCGACGCAAAGGTGATTACGATGCTCATGAGACTCGACATGAACATGGAATAAATCACGCCGATCAGGATGATCGTATTTGTCGACAAGGAATAATCCAGCTTGTAGGCCAGGCCCAAGATCACAAGCAGCGACAGAAACGCGAACAGGATTGCCATAATCATCGTCCCGGAAAAAGGCAGCCCTGGAATCGTGACTCCGAACGCGATCGCGAGCACCGCTCCAAGCGACGCTCCCGAAGACACCCCGAGCGTAGATCCATCTGCCAACGGATTCTTCAAAAGTCCTTGCATCGCCGCGCCCGCGAGCGAAAGTGCACTCCCCGAGAGCGCTACACAGAATACACGCGGCAGGCGCACCGACAAGATGATCGAGTTTGACAACCCGGAAGTCTGCTCGTGCCCGATCAACGCATTCCAAATCACCCGCACTGTCTCAGGCAGCGGTATACTGACGCTACCAACACAGACACAAAGGCACATCACAGCCAGCGTAACAAGGCCAAAGATCACATATTCAATTAGCTGGAAATGTTCCGGGTGCTTGCTCATCTGTGCTTCTCCTGATACACATGATCTAATGCTGCTCACATGTTCATTCGTCTTCGTCCGTCTCTGCCGTCTGCTCTATCCTGTTACGTGCTGTACTTAATCCCCTGCTTCCGCAGACTCCTCCGCCGGAGTCACCTCCGATGCGGCTTCCGTTGTCTCATCGGTTTCCTCGTAAATAAAGTCATACAGCAATTTAGCGCCATCCGCGAGCCGCGGAGCCGGGCGGGACAACTCATCATTCTGCAGATTCAGAATCTTCTGGTTCTTCACCGCAGTCACATTCTCCCATCCCACGCGGGAAAGAATCTCCTCCGTCGGCGTCGGGCCCTCCCCGTAATACATCGTGATTGTCACGATGAAATCCGGGTTGCGCTCCAACACCTGCTCCTCTGAGATCTCGCCCCAGCCATCGACGTCCGAGAAGCAGTTTTTCACCCCAAGCATCGTGGCGATCTCATCCATAAATGTGTTCGCTCCCGCCGTCCACAGACCAGATTCCAGCGGAGACACCTCAAAATAGACCGTCTGCGTGCCATCCCCTTTTGATTTCTCGGAGAGCTCTGCAAACGTATCCTTCATGCTGTCAACAACTTCTGCCGCCTTCTCATCCTGTCCCATCAGCGCGCCGATCATCTCAATCGCCGTGTACACACCCTCGATGTCTTTCGCCTCGCTGACAACTACCCTGATGCCTGCATCCTCAAGCATCTGCACCTGCTCTTCCGTCTGCGCCATGTCGCTCATGAGCAACACATCCGGATCCAGAGCGATCACTTCCTCAATATTCATATCCTCTCCGGAGTTCACCTCCGGCACCTCCAGAACCTCCTCCGGATAATCGCAGAAGGTACCGCGGCCGACCAACTTGTCCCCCGCACCGATTGCATAGAGGATCTCGCAATCCGACGCCGTGAGTGCCACAATGCGCTCTGCCGGCTGCTCCAGTGTGATCTCGCGCCCTTTCATATCTGTAATGCTCACGCCGTCCGCATTTCCCCCGTCAGCACTTGTGGTCAGCCCTGTAAGTCCGGCGGTAAGACACACCGACAGCCCCAGCGAAACCAAAATCATTTTCTTCTCCTTGAACATACATCTTCCTCCTTTTCGAAGAGCTGAAACCCGCTCCTCATATTTGTTCATATTTGTTTTTATTACGTAAAAACACCCCTCCGATACGCAGGGGTGTTCATCACCAAGACAAAGAATATGCTTTCTCTGCCTCACAAGTCACCCCGCGGATAACTCGCCGGATCGATCCCCTCAGGGTTTTTCTTTTTCCTCGTGTCACTGATCGTCTCAGGCTCTATCTTCTCCCTCCTGCGCAACTCTTCCTCAAGCTCTTCGACCGACATATGCTCGATCAACGACTCTTTTTCTCTCAATATTTGGTCTGTTCTCTCTCTCTTTCTTCGGCTTCTGGAGCCCTTGACCGCTCGGCGCAGCAACACCACGATCAACAGGAACAGGAACAGCATAAACAGACATCCAAGAGCAAACACCTGGGTAAAATGTGTCTTTGCATATTCAGAGGCAACGACACGCCCTTTGGTCCAGAATTCCTCCAGCTGATTCAGCACAGCATCAATGCTGTTCTCCGCCTTTTCGGTCTCTCCAACGCTTTCCCCGGCATCTTCTTCGACGTCCTCCGGCTGCTGTTGTGGCTGCTCCGTTGCCAGCTCCGCCTCCTCTGCCGGCAGTGGCTTCTCCTCCTCCTCCGCCGCCGTCGACTGCACAGCGCCACTCGCTCCCTCTGAGGACGAAATTGGCTCCAGCCCTGCCAACTCCTGCACCTGCATCTCTGACTCGTCACTGCTTTCCCGTGCGCTAGCGGTATCGCCAAACCCGTAATACAGAAGATCAATCGTCTCCTGGTAAGCCGCATCCGCCTCCGGCACCTTCAGCAACACAGAGACCAGGTTCTTTTTCCCATTGCTTCCAAAAGTCACGATCGAATTCAGCCCCTGCGAAGTGTAACTACTCTTTCCGCCCAGGCACCATTCCTGATAATAGCCCGAATTCATCTGAACCATCTGATGGTAATTCTGAAGCTGGCGCGGGCTATCTGTCAAGTTCGTGGCTGGAATCGTGTATTCCGTCAGGCTGCAAATTTCTCGAAAAGTTGCGTTCTCGTAAGCCGCCCTCGCGATCAGCGCAAAATCATACGCACTCGTGTAGACATCCTCACTGTAAAGACCGTGCGGGTTTGAGAAATGCGTGTTTTCACAGCCTAGTTCGGCCGCCCTGTTATTCATCTTCTCGGCAAACGCATCTGGACTTCCCGCCATATATTCCGCAACCCCATTGGCAACATCATTAGCCGAGCTCAGCATAATCGCGCAGGCCGCATCATAGAGCGTGATTTCTTCACCAGGTTGCAGTGCAAGCCTTAGACTTTCCTCCTCCAGATCGTACATGATCTCCGAAAATGAAACCGTCTCGCTCAGATCGCATTCTTCCACCATAAGCAACACAGTCATAATCTTCGTGAGTCCGCCCGGATACAGCATCTCATTCTCTGCCTTGCCATAGATAAGGTCCCCTGTGTCCAGGTCCATCACCGCCGCCGTCTCGGCGGAAAGCTTCAGCTCACTCCCGCTGTCTTCCGTTTCTCCCAGCACCATAAAGGAAGGAAGTATTGAAAGACACAAAACCAGAAAAGCCATGCTTCTATATTTCCATTTTTCTATTTTCATATCCTCCTCCCTCGTTCCAACCCTCAATGTTCTGAATTCATATCATCAGAGAAAATTTGCGTTAAGGTATATCCCGGACTGCCCCGCCCGCATCAGAAATTCATGCATCTGCCTCTGCGTCAGAACGGCCGCCGGTCGAAACTTACCGGTTTTCTCTTCCGTGATTCCACGGGCTGCCGCCCACTGAACTGCAATAGAATACCAGGCATTGGCACTGATATCCTCAAATGCGGCCGACACGGCAACAGCCTCATCCGGATTGCCAAAATTCTGATAAAGCATATTCAGGAAACCAGCCCTGGTAATAGCGTCATTCGGAGAAAAAGTATTTGAACTGCTGCCGGATATGATCCCTTTCGAGACAGCCCAACGCACGGCATTATAATAGTAATCATACACTGTCACATCCGTAAAAGGAAGCTCCCCTTCTGACTCAGGGAATCCCGCCGCAGCCCACAATTGATAGACTGCATCCGCCCTGGTCGTCACCGTCTCCGGCGCTTCTGCCCTGTCATCGGAAGCATACAAAT
>CANQEB010000108.1 GCA_947594085.1 uncultured Lachnospiraceae bacterium
GTGCCCGTGGACGACGTTCTGCTTGAGAAACTGCTGGAGCCCTTCGCGCGGGAGCAGGTCTGCGCGGCCTATGCCAGACAGCTTCCGGCAAAGGAATGTAATGCGCTGGAGCGCTATACGAGGAGTTACAATTACGGTCCGGAAAGTCGGATCAAGACGGCGGCGGATCTGCCGGAGCTGGGGATTAAGACGTATTTTTGCTCCAATGTATGTGCTATGTATCGGAAAAGCGCATACGATGAACAAGGAGGATTTGTGCGGCATACCATATTCAACGAAGATATGATCTTTGCGGGAAAGCTGATCAACAGCGGAAAGGCAGTCGCCTATTGCGCAGATGCACGTGTGATTCATTCACATAACTATAGCAGCGCGCAGCAGTTTCACAGAAATTTTGATCTGGGTGTCTCCCAGGCGGAACACCCGGAAGTGTTCGCAGGACTCAAGTCCGAGGGCGAGGGTGTGCGGATGGTTTTGCAGACGGCCGGATGGCTGTGTAAGAATGGAAAAATCTGGTTGCTTCCGAAATTGATCCTCCAGAGCGGGGCAAAATATCTCGGCTATCGTTTGGGAAAGAATTATCGGAGGCTTCCGAGGTGGTTGATCAGAAAATGCACGATGAATCAGGAGTATTGGAGGTAGATGTGAAATGTGCGGAATTGTAGGATACACAGGAAAAGAACAGGCTGCGCCGATTCTTCTGGACGGTCTTGATAAGCTGGAATACCGTGGGTATGATTCAGCAGGCGTCGCGGTTTATGACGGAGAGAAGATTCAGTGGATGAAGGCCCGTGGAAGGCTGAAAATATTGCGGGAGATGACGCACGACGGTCAAATACTTCCGGGCACATGTGGAATCGGCCACACGAGGTGGGCTACGCACGGAATCCCGTCCAATGAGAATGCTCATCCGCATTTCAACGAGACGGGTACGATCGCGGTTGTGCACAATGGAATCATCGAAAATTTCCAGAAGTTGCGGAATCGCCTGGCAGAGAAAGGCTATACGTTTGCCTCGGATACGGATACGGAGGTTGTAGCGCATCTGTTAGATTATTATTATAAGGACGAGAAAGATCCGCTGCGGGCGATTCTGCGGACGATGAATCGAGTCGAGGGCTCGTACGCACTCGGGATTATATTTCAGGATCATCCGGGGCAGCTCTATGCTGTCCGCAAGGACAGCCCGCTGATTACAGGGAAAGCGGCGGACGGCAATTTGATTGCGTCGGATGTGCCGGCAATCCTGAAGTACACGAGAGATGTCTATTTCATCCAGAACGAAGAGATTGTCTGTATGGATGCGGACAGTCTGCGTTTTTACAATGTTGACGGAGAGCAGATTGAGAAGGAATCCGTGACGATCCAGTGGGATGTCACGGCTGCGGAGAAGGCCGGATACGAGCATTTTATGCTCAAGGAGATTTATGAGCAGCCGAGGGCAGTGATTGATACACTGAATCCAAGAATACGGGACGGAAAGATTGAGATCGAGGAGCTCGGCATGACGGACGAGGAGATCCGGGCGCTCAGGAAGATTTATATTGTCGCCTGCGGTTCTGCCTATCACACTGGAGTTGTGGCCAAGTATGTGTTCGAGGAGCTTGCCAGGATTCCAACCGAGACAGATCTCGCCTCGGAGTTCCGCTATCGCAATCCGATTCTGGACGAGGGGACGCTGGTGATCGTGGTCAGTCAGTCCGGGGAGACGGCCGACACACTGGCGGCGTTGCGAGAGGCCAAAAAGCAAGGCATTCGGGTGCTCGGGATCGTGAACGTGGTCGGAAGTTCGATTGCGCGGGAAGCGGATGATGTCATGTATACCTGGGCCGGCCCGGAGATTGCGGTGGCGACAACGAAGGCGTACAGTACCCAGCTGATTGCGGAATATCTGCTCGCGATTCGGTTCGCGCAGGCGCGCGGTACGGTGAGTGAGGCAGAAGTTGACGAGATGCTTGCGGAGCTTCGCAGGCTACCGGAGCACATCGAATTGCTTTTGGGAAATAAAGAAAGGATACAAAGATTTGCGAACAGATATATTGCGGCGCGCGATGTATTCTTCATCGGACGCGGGATCGATTATGCAATTTCGCTTGAGGGTTCGCTGAAGCTGAAAGAGGTCTCTTACATTCATTCCGAGGCTTACGCGGCCGGGGAGCTGAAGCATGGTACGATCTCTCTGATCGAGGATGGCACGCTTGTCGCGGCTGTGCTGACGCAGGAGGATCTCTACAAGAAGATGATCAGCAATATGGTCGAGGTCAAGACACGCGGCGCGTTTTTACTCGCGGTGACGAACGTCGGGAATACAGAAGTGGAGAAGACCGCAGACTATGTGATTTATATACCGGAGACACACAAATACTTTACGGCTTCGCTCGCGGTAATCCCGCTGCAGCTTTTCGCTTACTACGTGGCGATCGGCAAGGGCTGTGATGTGGATAAGCCGAGGAACCTGGCGAAATCTGTGACGGTGGAGTAAGGCGCGAAAAAGACGCGCTTCGCAGCGACGCAGATTCTCTGATGGAATCGTGATATAGAGACATGAGATAGGATGGGAGTATACCAGTAAGATGGAAGATAAGGATAGAAAAGACGAATACGAGAAAATATGTCTCATGTGCAGGCGGCCGGAGAGCAGAGCCGGGAAGATGCTGGAGATGGGGAATGACGTCTGCATCTGCCAGGAGTGTCTGCAGAAGGCGATCGACTCGATGAAATTTTCTGGAATCTCTTACAATGATTTTATGAATTTTATGCCGGATTTTTCCAAGGGCAGCAGCACAGAAAAGAGCAATGGCGGAGATTCGAAAAACGATGGGACGAAACAGGAGATTGTTGAAGACGGTTCGGATCCGAGCAATCCAGACGACCCCGAAAAGAAGGGTGGAAAAGAGAATCAGGGAAAGCACACGGGCGGTATTCCGACGATTGGCATGATCAATCTATCAGACATTCTGGGCAGCATGGGGATGGGCGTCCCGAGGCAGCAGATCAAGAAGAAAAAGGAAAAAGAGAAGAAGCCCGTGAAGCAGCTTGACATCAAAAATATTCCGGCGCCGCACAAGATTAAGGCGAGTCTTGACGAGTACGTGGTCGGACAGGAGCACGCGAAGAAGGTGATATCAGTCGCTGTCTACAATCACTATAAGCGGATTGCTTCCGGCACGGACGACGTCGAGATTGAGAAATCCAATATGCTAATGCTTGGGCCAACCGGATGCGGTAAGACGTATCTGGTCAAGACGATGGCGCGACTTCTGGATGTGCCGCTTGCGATGGCAGATGCGACTTCCCTGACGGAGGCCGGTTATATCGGTGATGATATTGAGAGCGTGATATCGCGGCTTTTGACGGCGGCGGACAATGATGTGGAGCGCGCCGAGCAGGGGATAGTCTTTATCGACGAGATCGACAAGATCGCCAAGAAGCGCAACGCGAACCAGCGCGATGTCAGCGGCGAGGCGGTACAACAGGGAATGCTGAAGCTTTTAGAGGGCAGTGAGGTGGAAGTGCCGGTCGGCGCGGCGAGCAAAAACGCGATGGTGCCGATGGTCACAGTGAACACGCAGAATATTCTCTTCATCTGCGGCGGTGCGTTTCCGGGTCTCGAGGATATCATCAAGGAGCGCCTGAACAAGCAGGCTTCTGTCGGCTTTCTGGCAGATCTCAAGGATAAGTATGACGATGACCCGAACCTTCTCTCAAAGGTGACAGTTGAGGATTTGCGGACGTTTGGGATGATCCCGGAGTTTATTGGTCGACTCCCGATCATCTTCTCACTGGAGGCGCTGACGAAGGAGATGCTGGTGAGGATCCTGAAGGAGCCGCGCAACGCGATTCTCAGGCAATACCAGAAGCTGCTTGCGCTTGATGAAGTTCAGCTCGACGTCGATGAGGGCGCGCTGGAGGCGATTGCGGAGAAGGCACTCGAGAAGAAAACCGGTGCGCGCGCGCTGCGTTCGATCCTCGAGGAATTCATGCTGGACATCATGTACGAGATCCCGAAGGACGACAACATTGGGAAAGTGACGCTCACGCGGGAATACATTGAACACAAGGGAGGTCCGCGGATCACCCTGCGGGGTGCGGAGGCTCTGCCGCTGCTCGGGGAGAATTGCAGTGGCTGAGCACGGTAGGAGATTTCTGACAATATTCGAGCTGACGTTGACAACGTTTGACAAAAATGATATGTTAAAGAGTACGAAAGTAACTATGCAGCACAGGTCGGAGCAATAGCTACGAACGAAAGTAATGAGGAGAGATCATTGATGAATGAAGCACAGGAGCAGTTTTTGAAGATTCTGGAAAGTCTGAAAGCATCGGCCAAGATGAAGAAGAACACACTGGATTACGATGAGATTCTCAAGGCTTTTGAGGGGATCGAACTGACGGAAGATAAGATGGATGTGATTTTCGAGTATCTTGAGAAGAATCATATCGATGTGATGCAGGTGAAGTCTGAGGATGACGCCGCGGATGATCTGCTTCTCGAATCGGAAGAGGATATTCTGCTGTCCGATCACGACGAGATCGACCTGATCAACGACGTGGATGTCCTGGAGGGCGTCAGCACCGAGGATCCGGTGCGCATGTACTTAAAGGAGATCGGCAATGTCCCGCTGCTCTCCGGCGATGAGGAAGTCGAGCTTGCGAAGCGCGTGGAGGCGGGCGACGAGGAGGCGAAGAAGGCGCTGACAGAGGCCAACCTGCGCCTTGTGGTCAGCATAGCCAAGAAATATGTCGGCAGAGGTATGCCATTCCTGGATCTGATCCAGGAGGGCAATATGGGCCTGATGAAGGCCGTCGATAAATTCGATTACACGAAGGGTTACAAGTTCAGCACATACGCGACCTGGTGGATCCGGCAGGCGATCACGAGGGGCATCGCAGACACGGGCAGGACGATTCGAGTCCCGGTACATATGGTCGAGACGATCAACAAGACGCTGCGCATGACGAGAACCCTGCTTCAGGAGTTTGGCCGCGAGCCGACCCCGGAGGAGGTGGCGGAGCGCCTGGGCGTTCCAGTGAGCCGTGTGCGCGAGGTGTTGAAGATCTCCAGGGATCCGGTGTCTCTGGATACGCCGATCGGCGAGGAGGACGACTCCCACCTCGGCGATTTCATCGAGGATGATACGGCGCTCTCGCCGGCGGATTCCGCGGCGTTTTCGATGCTGCGCGAGGAGCTCGGCACGGCGCTCGAATCCCTGACGGACAGGGAGCGGCAGGTCGTACAGTTACGCTTCGGCCTCAAGGATGGCCGCGCGCGGACGCTTGAGGAGGTCGGCAAGGAATTCAAGGTCACGCGTGAGCGTATCCGGCAGATCGAGGCGAAGGCGCTGCGGAAGCTGCGCCATCCGTCGAGAAGCAAGCGATTGAAGGATTTTCTTACATAGAGGAAGGAAACAAAAAGGGCTGTCGCACTGCGACAGCCGCTTTGCTGTGTCGGTATCCGTTAAAACTGATAGGAGACATAGACACCGTCTTCACCGGTTTTGGTGTTTTTTAATGTAATCGACAAAGTGCTTTGTTTGGTAAGCTTGGGAACGATGAGCGTCGCGCTTGCGACCGGTTTTTTCTCGGTGTTAAGTTCGTAGGGTTCCATTGAATTTACTGAAATGCCGGTGATCTTCCAGCCCGGATTGGCGGCCACTTTGATTTTTGCATTCGTTACGGCCTTACTTAGTTTGCACTTGACTTCATAGGTTTTCTTGGCCAGCGAGGCAATGTTCCGGCCTTTGCTGACATTTGTGATGGTAAGCGTTTTCAGCGGATTGACGTAGCGATCTTTTACTACGGTCACAACGGTCTTATATGTTGTAGAACCGATCTTGTACGAGATGGTTGTTGAGCCAGCGCCGTGCAGATACAGGTCGATCGTGCCGCCATATGTCGTTTTTGATTTGTCGGCTTTCTTTCCGCTATACTGGATTGTCGTTTTGGAGCTGCCAAAAGAGTAATTCTTTATGTCGGCTACGGATGGATTGCTGCTCTTTATGCCGCTGATT
The DNA here is from genome assembly GCA_947594085.1 of uncultured Lachnospiraceae bacterium. Classification (GTDB taxonomy): domain Bacteria; phylum Bacillota; class Clostridia; order Lachnospirales; family Lachnospiraceae; genus Choladousia. Next base: position 6,012 of record CANQEB010000108.1, read on the forward strand.
TTTTGATAGTCGGTGCAGCTGATATCAAAGCCATCCATGCCAAAGTCTGAATGCATATGGCATATAACTTTTTTGGGATACTTTACGGCTGCCGACGCGCAGGCGGAAAAAGCGAAAAACGCCGCGGCCAGAGCCAGGAACGTACATGCGAGATATTTTTTCATTGTATTCATAGTCTTCCTCCTGATCTGTTCCCGTGTGAACGGGAATCCTTAACGAATCTTATAAGTGACGGTAATGCCCGGTATATTGCCTTGAGAATCGTCCATGGAACACATTTCTTCGGTCTTAAAGGTCATCTGCAGGGTATATTTCTGTCCCTTTTTCAGATTTCCGACATAATAAGTCTGTTTTGCCGCCTGGATATAATTAGCGCTGTAGGTTTGATGTGTTTTTTCGTTGGTGAAGCTGAAACTGGTACAGCGCCAGCCCTTTTTCAGTGCGAAGCTGAGCATGGCGTTGGCAGCCTTTTTTTTCAGTTTCACGCTGGAAGTGATCTTCTTGTCCATGTCGGACGCCAGATCTCTGTCGATGCCACTGATCTTCAGGCTTTTCAGCGGGTTTTCATATTTCAGAATCTTGACTTTGGTCTGGTAAGTCTTCCGGCCGACCGTATAAGATATCTTTGTCGTCCCGGCCTTCTTGGGACGGATATAGATCGTGGCGGAAAGATTGTGCTGAGGATTGGACTCGCCGGCGCCCTGGCTGAATTGATGGAAATCATCCGTCACTTCCAGAGTCTGCAGGCTGGCGATTGACTTGTCTGATACCTTTACTGCAGATTTGTTGAGGGTTTCCCCGCCGAGGGAAACATTGAAGCTGACGTCCTGCTGTTTTTTGGCAGGAGAGAGATAGTATGTAGCCTCGCGCGGATAGTAAACTGCTGCCGCCGAGCGGATGGGCAATGACGCAGGTATGAACGTCAGAGCCAGCAGCACGGCCGCTGTTCTTTTGATAAAGCGTTTCATGATTTTACCTCCTAGATTTTTTAACGATTATATACACAAAAGAAGATCTTTGTCAAGAAAGCCGGTTTATGATTCGATTCTATTCTGCGCTCAAATTAAATTTGGCAGGAGAAAATCAGGGAGATTCGGGTGTACAAACCGACTTTTTTGGCTTATAATGATAAAAATAATGTATTGGGAAAACACTGAATCACAGGAGGTAAGACATGGACATTGAATTGCTGAGAAAAGATATGGTGGTTGCGATGAAGGCGAAGGACAAGCCGCGCAAGGAGGCGATTTCTTCGCTGATCTCTGCGATCAAGAAGGTCGCGATCGACGAGGGTTGTCGGGATGATATCCCGGAGGAGCTTTGCAATCGTGTGATTCTCAAGGAGATGAAGACGGTCAAGGAGCAGATCGATACCTGCCCGGATTCGCGCGCAGATCTGAAAGAGGAATATCAGTTCCGCTACGATGTGATCTCGGAGTACGCGCCGAAGCTGATGTCGGCGGATGAAGTGAAGGCGTATCTGCAGGAAAAATTCGCTGATCTGCTCGCGACGAGGAACAAGGGCCAGATCATGAAGGCGGTCATGGCGGAGCTCAAGGGCAAAGCCGACGGCAAGGTGATCAATCAGGTCGTGGCAGCGCTGTGCAGTTAAATGTAGTCATAGATGTGTGATATACAAAGGACAGGAAGCGCATGATTTGGTACCGTGCTTCCGTATGAGCTGAGAATACA
>CANQEB010000109.1 GCA_947594085.1 uncultured Lachnospiraceae bacterium
CGTGTTCCAGTCGATGATCTGCTTCACAGCGTCAACCTTCTGCGTGTCCTTGTTCGCAAGAAGCCATGTGCCGCCCCAGAAGAAACCGATCGGGGACTCGCAAACAGCCCAGTCGCCGTATGTGCCTTCGCCAACAGCCTCGCCGCCGCAGTTCGGAGCCATCGTGTAGTTGATCAGCCATGCCGGTCCAAAGAAACCGAAGATGCCCTTCGCGCCTTCGCCCTTCATGTCAGCGTACCATGCCTCTGTCCAGTCCTGCGTGTCATTGTGGTAATCGTTCTCTTTGAGCTTCATAGACAGATCCAGGAACTCTTCTCTCTTCGGGTCGATGTTCAGCTTGCCGTCTACGATCCAACCCGTGTCGGAGCTGTTCTCAACTGCGTGCCAGAGATCGCCGTCACCGGAGATGATGCCGTAGCCCTTTGCCTTCAGCTCCTCAGCCGCTGCGAAGAACTGATCCCAGCTGCCGCTGCCGCCGCCGATCTTCTCGGAGATCGTTGCAGGATCATCGGTTCCCCATACGTCCTGAGCGATGGAACGACGATAAATGAAAGCGCCGCCCGTAGCCTGATAGCCAAGTCCTACAACCTTGCCATCCGGGTTCGTTCCGATATCTACGCTGTACTGCGCGATGTCAGCAGCCTCGAGCTCAGCAGCAACATCGATGCCGAGATCTTCGTATGGCATAGCATAACCAGAAGCGTCGCCCTGTGTGTACTTCAGAACGAAAGCAGCCTCTGCACAGTAGATATCAGGAGCGTCGTCACCGCCCGCCTGCAGAGCCTGGTCAAGAGCCGGCTGGTAAGCGCCGTCTGTGGTAGCGATGATGGTCGGGTTGATCGTGTAACCAAAATCCGGATGCGTCTCAACAAACTTGTTGATCATGTTCGGAACTTCGTCCGTGAACGCATATACGTTGATCACATCGTCAGCGGCCATAACAACACTGCCGGTGCCTGCGCACATGGACATTGCCATAGCAAGACCAAGTGCAGTTGCGATAAGTTTCTTTTTCATGTACTTTACCTCCATATTTTTTGATGCTTTCATTATATCAGTCATTTTTATGCAATGATACAATATAATTGCCCTTTAAATACAATATTCTTGCTATTTAGCACATAATTTTTATAATTCTAATTGATTTTATTTGCAATTCTTGCTATAATAGAGGTAACAAATCGCAATATTTTCAAATAATTTTTGGCAGGAGGTTCATTATGTACACAGATCGTTTCGTTAGTTTGCACGAAAATGTGGAGTTTTTGGAGAATCCGCATATAGCTGTTTATCTAAATGATGAGAACAGAGACTTCCCCACCCACTGGCATACGCCTATGGAGATTCTCATGCCCATCGACAATACATACACTGCCCGTATCAATAATAAAGAATATATTCTTCAGCCCTACGACATTCTCTTCGTCGCGCCGAATGTGCATCATTCCTATGTCGCCCCGGAATCCGGCCGGCGCTATTTCATTCTGGCCGACATGTCCGTACTGTTCAACATTCTGGATTTTCAGGAGATCCTTTCCTTTGTCAATCCGACCGCACTTTTCACTGCAGACGAAGCAGGTGATACTTACCTCCGGCTCAAGTCTCTGTTCATGGAGATCTGTGACGTGTATCTCGGCCATGAAAACATGTTCGTCCCTTCTCGCTCCTCCGAGGGGGAGGAAGACCAGACTCGTTCCATCAGCCTCACCGAATCTATCATTTACGCGAAGCTAATCGATATGCTGACGCTGATCGTCCAAAATCAGGACCGCTCCCAGCACGTTGGATTTTCCACCGGAAAACAGCAGGATTATATCAATCAATTCGTCATCATCTGTAACTATATCGACGCGCACTGTACCGAGAATCTTTCCCTGGAGAGCGCGGCAAAAATGTCCGGATTCAGCAAATACCATTTCGCGAGACTGTTCAAGGAATTCACACACGAATCCTTCTATAAATATGTCAACAAAAAGAGAATCCAGTATTCTGAACAGCTGCTGCTCCACCAGAAATTATCTGTCACTGAAGTTGCCCTCTCATCCGGCTTCTCGAACACCTCTTCGTTCATCCGCATGTTCAAGCTGATGAACGGCTGCACGCCGCGGGAATTTCGCAAGAACCAGGCTGGGTAAGTAAGAGACCTGATAGTCAGAAGGCAGCTTGCCGCAGGCAAGCTACATAGAGATTTGTTGCAGAAAATCTTATCAGAAATGTGCACCGTCAGGTGCATCGCCAAAAGAATCGGGCTGCCGCAGCTGCGGCAGCCCAAAAATATTATCTTGCTTGTGATTTTTGTCATCTCTTCCGTAATGCAATGTCAGCCGAAGGACAATCAGCCCTTCACACCGCCGAGCGCAACACCTGCCACGATGTACTTGGACAGGATCAGGTACGCAATTACCAGCGGGATGATCGTCACGAACAGTCCTACATATACCACGCCATAGTCCGTACGGAACTGATCTGAATTGAGCAGCTGCACAAACATAGGCAGCGTCTTCTTGGAGTCCGTCGTCAGCATCATGGTCGGTGTGAACAGGTTGTTCCACTGTGCGATAAACTGGAAGATTGCCTGTGTCGCAACGGCCGGTTTCATGATCGGCACAGCGATGCGGTTGAACGTGCGGAACTCACTGGAACCGTCGATACGCGCCGCCTCGATCATTTCCAGGGACAGCGTGCTCTCCATATACTGCTTCATAAAGAAGACAACCGTCGGAGCCGCAATCGCCGGAACAATCAGCGGAACATACGTGTCAACCAGGCCCAGATTCAGCATGAAGCGGTAGAAACCGATGATCGTGATCTGGTTCGGCACCATCATAACCGCCATAATAAAGGACCACGCGAATTTCTTGAATTTAAAATTGTACACTTGAATGCCGTAGGCTGTCATGGTCGAAAAATAGACGGAACAAAACGTGCCCGGCACCGTGATCAGCAGAGAGTTCAACGCTGCCCTCTGCAGGGTAAGCTGCATACCGTTCTGCTTGAGCAGGAGGTTCTTCCAGTTCTCAATCAGATGCGTGGACGGAATCAAGGAAACACCCGCCTGAATTGCCGCCGAAGAACGTGTAGCGTTCATCACCAGAAGAATAAACGGAAGCAAGCTGATGATGCAGAAAAATGCGCAGACAATATACCGGAATAATTTCTGACGCTTCAGCGATGCAGAATAGCTTTTCGACTTATTCATTTCGCACGCCTCCTCTCTGCCTTTGCCAGACGTTTCTCTTCTTTGTCACCCATCGTGGAGAACAGAATAAGACTGATCACCAGGGTAACGGCAAACAGTACGACGGAAACGGTAGCCGCCTTACCGACATCCGAGTTGTACAGACGCATAATATACATCGTAACGGATGTAGAGGTGTCGTTCGGCTGACCCACCAGACCGGTCGAGGTCGGATTGAACAAGGCCGGAATATCGTACATCTGCAGACCACCAATCGCCGATGTCACCAGGACATACAGCATAATCGGCTTCAGGAGCGGAAGCGTCAAATACCGGAATTGTTGCCATCCTCCAGCGCCATCGATATCTGCGGCTTCGTAAAGTCCGGGATCAATACCCATAATTCCGGATATTAACAAAAGTGTCGTATTGCCATACCACATCCAGAACAGGATCAGCGAAATAAGGCCTCTCGTACCCATGGTGCTTGCCATGAAGTCATACGTCGGACTGATGATACCTATATTCTGCAACGTCTTTGTGATCGGGCCATACTGTGAAAACAGCGCATGGAACAATACCGATACGGAAGCCGCTGTGATGATACTCGGCAAATAGATGATTACCTTTACCGCGCCCGTGCCCTTCAGCTTGATCTTCTGATTGGAAAGCCATGCGGCCAGAAGCAGCGAAACCAGAATCTGCGGAATAAAGTTCATAACCCACATCGTCACTGTATTTCCAAGATACTGCAGCACATATGCCTTTTCACCGGGTGCGAGCCCAAATACATTCAGGAAGTTCTGGATGCCTGCAAAGCTGCTGAATTCACGCCCGTTTCTCTTATAATATTCCAGCGTGCTGTAATAAAATGTGTTGATCAGCGGCCAGAGCTGAAAAAGCAAGTAGGCAATAAAGAACGGCGCTATGAACATATAGCCGTATTTGCCGTAGCTGACGCCCTTTTTTTTCTTTTTCATTCCCTGTATTTCCTCCTTCATATCTTATATAATAATCCGGCGTCTTTCCTATAATGAAAAATTTTTTCATCATAGGAAAATGCTGCTTCTCCCTATCTGGAAGAAGCAGCACCCTTGTTCCCCTTAATCACTTAAGGTAAAACCGACTCTTCTGCCACAGGAAATCTCTTCCACTGTCGCAAAACAAGCTGTAAATTACTCTACGCTCAGGTAGGAGTAGGTGTCATGGATCGCTGCCTTCAAATCAGCAAGCGCGACGTCAAGCTCCTTCTCACCGGTCGTGAATGCCTGAACCTGCGTATCCAGCAGAGACAGGATGGTCTGATCCTCAGCGGTAACGGTAGAAGCGTCGATGCCGTCAGCCTGCGGCAGATAGAACTCGATGAAGTTCTGTCCAGCATCCGGATACAGCATGCCGTTTCCGTCTGCAGAAGCGCCGCTCTCGATGATCTTGGCAACAGCTTCTTTGTTGTTTACGAAGTCAGCGTTCAGTGCGTTGATCGCAACCATGCTGTCGGTCTCGCAGGTGAAGAACTTCATGATCGTAGCAGCCAGCTCGGTGTCTGCGCAGTTCGCTGTAGCTGCAAGGCCTGTGCCGCCCCAGAATGTCTGTGCCGGAGTCGGAACAAGGATCGTCTGACCCTTCCATGCCTCACCGGTCAGGCTCCAGTATGTGAACCACGGGCATCCGAAGTATGCAAGTGCAGCATTGCTGGTCTCGCCGTCGCCGTCCATGTTTGCATACCAGTCAGCGCTCCACTGAGCGGTGTTGTATGTAAGCTCCTCGTCGTACATCGTCTTAGCCAGCTCGAAGTACTTCGTAACATTCTCATCCAGAGTGATCACATCGGAATCATCATAGAAACCAACGGTTCTGGAGTTCATAAGGATTCTCTTCAGCTCATCATAGCCGGAGAACAGCTTGCAGGTGCCGCCTGATGCTGCGTTCACGTCTCTTGCGGTCTGAAGAATGGTGTCATAGTCAGCAAACTTAGCTGCCAGCTCGGTCGGGTCGGTCGTGCCAAGATACTTCTCAGCCAGATCCGCACGCACCTGGATGGAGCCCGGAGTTGCCTGCCAGAACATAGCTCTCATATTGCCGTCTGCATCAGAGCCAAGGTCGATGTTGTACTGATACATATTCGCGCAGTCATCTGCCGTGATCCCAAGATCAGCAACGTTCATAACCCAGTCGCTTCCTACATACTTCTGTACATAGTCAACTTCCAGACCCATCAGATCCGGGTAAAGCGGGTTGGACGGATCATCCAGAACTGCGTCCAGCTTCGTCTGATAGTAATCAGAACCGCCGGTGTTTACGAATACGATTCTGGAATACTCATCCGGATGCGCCTCTGCGAACGGGCCGTCAAGAATCTTCTTGATGTCGTCGTTCCAGCCCCATACTACGAATGCATCGTCGCTCTCCGCGTCACCTGTGATTACGTTTTCAGGCTCGGTCTCTGCTTCGTCTGCTGCAAATACCGGAAACGCGAAAAGAGAAGTCGCCGTCGCAGCTGCCATCATCAGTGCAACAAATTTCTTCATTTTCATTGCTTGTTCCTCCTTGAATTTTGCCTTTCGGCATGATTTTGATAGTTACAGTTACAGCGAATTTCTTTACGAAATCGTTTAACCGCATTAAATATACATCAGATTGTGCAATAATTCAATAGATAATTTGTCCCTTTTATACATTTTGACATATTTTACAATTCTTGCCTCGAAAATACACAAAAATTGCTCTTTTCTGTCCCGTTTTTCCTTATTTTTCGGGCAAATTTGGCTTTGTGAACTTTTACCAAACAACGAAAAATGCCATCCGGCTCAGAACCTGATGGCAGAAAATTCATGCTTTCACAATGTCAATATAAATCTATAAATCAGCCCAGTCTCTTCACGGATGCCCCCGGCACAAGCTCTCCCGGCACCAGAATCTTCTCTGCGAACGTCGTCCTGGGGTTCTCAATCAGGCTGATCAACTCCTCCGCTGCCCGCCGGCCGATCGTCTGCGTATCCTGGCGCACCGTGGTCAATCGTGGTTCGATCACCTGTGAGAGCGTAATCCCATCATAGCCGACGACCGAGACATCCTCCGGAATCCGAAGTCCTCGCGCCTGTACCGCGCGAATACAGCCGAGCGCCGAAAAATCGTCCGGACAGATGATACAGGTCGGCCGATCCGACAGATCCAGAAGTTCACCGGAAAGTCTCTCCGTTTCCTCCGTGTCACGGTAGGCTGCCTGCCGCACATACTCGTCCTTCGGCTCAATCCCATAATCTGAGAGCACCCGGTAAAAGCTCGTGAGCCTGTCCCGCGTCGTCGAAGAGTCCAGGCCATGAATGTACGCGATCTTCCTGTGGCCCATGCCGCAGATGTACTCCATCAGCTCGCGCATCCCACGTACATTGTCCGAGGCGACCGAAGTCCGCCCGTCGAACACGTAGTCGATCGTGACCACCGGCAGATCACTGCGGATCAGCTGCTGCGCCTCCGGCGTATAGAAATCGATGCACGCAATCACGATCCCCTCCAACCCGCGATACCGGCAGTGCTCATAATAGCTCCGCCCGAGCCGCGGCACATTGCAATTCACAAAAGTGATGTCATAGTCCTTCGCCTCCGCTGTCACCTTGAAGCTCTCGATAATGCTGCTGAAATAGTCATGCGTCAGGCCGCTCTGCGCCTCGTCCACAAACAGAATTCCCAAATTGAACGTGCGCTTCGTCTTCAGCGCGCGGGCAGACAAATTCGGCATATAGCCCATGCGGCGCGCTGTCTCCTTGATCTCCCGGCGCTTCTCCTCACCGACATCGCTGTAATCATTCAGCGCCTTGCTCACCGTCGCCACAGAAACGCCGCATTCCCTTGCCACATCCTTCATCGAAACCATAATTCTCTCTCCACAGTAGAAACCACGCAAGCCACCGCTCCTACACGGCATCGGTGCACTGACAACCCCAAAAGCCACGGGCATCTCCGGAAAAACCTACAAGCACCCACCCGAAGACCTTCCTAACCCTTGTCGCCTCCATCAATAACGAAATCGTTTTAGTTAGTGTCTTATTATAGTATAATTCCGTCAAAAACTCAATGCCAACTTTGCTTTTCGCCCTCTTTCATACACATATTTGCTGTTTTGTCCAAATCTTTATCGCATTTTTTGTATATTTCTACCTAATTTTTTGAAATTCGTTTCTATTGATTTCCATATTAAAATAGGATATACTTGATGTGGTAAGGCCCGTCCGGGTCACGTAAACGTTTTCTTTACAAAGCACACATACATAAAAGGAGAACAGCTATGAAATTTGGTTATTTCGACGATGCGCACAAAGAGTACGTCATCACCACACCCAAGACTCCGCTGCCCTGGATCAACTATCTCGGCAGCAACGATTTCTTTTCCCTGGTGTCCAACACCTGCGGCGGCTACAGCTTCTACAAGGACGCGAAGCTGCTGCGCATCACGCGGTACCGCTACAACGACGTGCCGTATGATTCCAACGGAAAATACTACTATATTAGGG
>CANQEB010000110.1 GCA_947594085.1 uncultured Lachnospiraceae bacterium
CACGTTTCTGTTTCTCTGCTGAGAAACTCCAACGCGCTCAACAGGGTCTATCCGACCCATAACAGAAAAGCGGGCGGCGGCTTGTCACCGCCGGCCGCCGCTTATTATTTAGTTATGAGTCGAGCCTGGAAAACCTGCAGGCAGGCATTTCCCGTCCCACCGTCTCCGCACGGCTCACAGCCTTTTGCACAATTTACTGTGCGTAATAGTCAGAGATTACGGACTGCATCGCATCCGCGAAGCCTGCCGCGTCGAGCTGTCCCTGCGCGAACATACCGAACACCTGACCGGTCGCGTTCTGCGCGAGACCCTCTTTCATGTTCAGCCAGTGCCATGCAGAAGTCTTGCCGGCGCCCTGGTAATCCATGATCGTCTGAGCGAACGGATCGTTCGCAACGTATGTGCAGGACTTGAACGGGCTTACGAAACCAGCTTCATTTACGAGAACTTCCTGAGCCGCATCCTCAGACAGCCACTGCAGGAACGCAAGCGCAGCTTCTACATTGCCATCCTTGTACACTGCCCACCAGGACGGGGAGTTCGTCAGGATCGTGTCCATGCCTTCCTCGAACGCATACGGAACCATGCCGCACTTGAAGTTGCCGGCGGAAGCGTAAGCGTCAGCGTCTGTGGATGTCATCGTAGCGCCGATCCAGGAACCCTGGGTAACGAACGCGTACTGGCCAGACGCGAAGTTGAGGATCTGCTGATCATATGTGCCGGAAACCAGAAGGTCCGGATCAGAGTACTGATTCAGAAGTCCTACAAACTCAGCGAACTTAGCGAAGCGGTCCATGTCAAGCTGGCCGCCGTCATTCAGCATATCGATGTAAGTGGTGTCGTCACGAGCCAGACCACCGTCGATATAGTTCGCGAACAGATGGTTACCTGTGGACCAGTAAAGGTTCACAACCTCAGCGCAGTAGCCGACAACAGCCTTGATGCCGAGCTCATCCTTCATTCCGTCGATCGTCTCGAACGCAGCCTTGATCTCATCCGGACCTGTCAGAGTAGCCGGATCAATGCCAGCTTTCTCAAGAATATCCGCATTGTACGCAAGGCCGACAGCCTCTGTCGTGTACGGGAAGCCGATGGTTCCCTGATCGTCGATGTAAGCTGCGTCTGTGTCTGATGCCCATGCCTGATCGCTCATGTCGACCAGAAGACCTTCCCAGTTTGCGAAATCGGTAGCGCCGCCGTTCACGAAGATATCCGGCATATTGTCGCTCTGATAGTAGCCCTTCAGTGTACCCTGGATATCGATGCCGCCGCCCATAGACTCGATGGTAACGTCAACTCCGGTCTCTTCCTTGTACATCTCGGCCAGCTTCTTCAGCTGAGCGTCTACCTCGATCTTGCCGTTCACAAGACGGATCTCATCTGCCGCTGCAGATGTGCTCAGTCCCGCCGTCACAGCCATGATCGCCACTGCTGTTACAAACATTCTTGCCATTTTGTTCTTCATACTTCTCTTCCTTTCTTTTTTTATTTGGGTCGTGCCCATTTATTTATGTTAAGATTACTAACATACTAAATTTCATACACGGCGCACTGCCACCCGGACAGCTCCACCGAAACCGCCGGCTTCGGCGGCTCCTGCTTATTCGTGATCAGAAGCGCCTTCGGCTCCTTTGCCAGTTCGGCCGGGAGCGCGATCTTTACATTGTCCGAAGAGAGGTTGCACAGCACCAGCAGTCTCCGCCCGTTCAGGCTGCGCGTGTACGCAAACACCGCCTCGTCCTCCGGCAGAAGCAGATCATAATCCCCGTAGACAATCACCTCAGACCACTCGCTGCTGCGGCGCAGCCGGATCAGCTTCTGATAGTAATAGAAGACCGAATTCTCGTCCGCAAGCGCACGCTTCACATTGATCTGTCGATAATTCGGGTTTACCATGATCCACGGCGTCCCCACCGTAAAGCCTGCATTCTCAGAATCATCCCACTGCATCGGCGTGCGCGCATTGTCGCGGCTCTTGTATGCGATACAGGAAAGCAGTTCCTCCGGTTCGCGAAGCCCCGCCTCTGTCAGCTCGCGGTAGGCGTTGATGCTCTCGATGTCCCGGTAATTCTCAATCGGGCCGAACGGACAGTTCGTCATGCCGATCTCCTCGCCCTGGTACACATATGGCGTGCCCTGCATCATGTGAAGCATGGTCGCAATGCACTTGGCCGACTCCGGCGAGTCGTCGCCGAGCCTCGACACCACCCTGGGCTGATCGTGGTTGCAGAAAAAGATCGAATTCCACGCGACCTGCGCCAGCTCCTTCTGCCATTTGGTGAGGTTCGCCTTGAGCGCCGGTATGGAGATCTTGTTCTTCGCCCATTTGTCCGAACCACCGCCGTCGAGCCCCACGTGCTCGAACTGAAACACCATGTTCAGCTCGGTGCCCTCCGCATTGGCGTACTTTTTTGCCTCCTCGACCGTCACCCCGGCAGTCTCCCCTACCGTCATGATATCGTACTTCGAGAGGACTCTGCGGTTCATCTCCCGGAGGTATTCGTGCACATGCGGACCATTGCATGTAATACCCGAATCCGCGTACAGCGCACCCTCCGCCACCGGCCCGTCCGGAAGCCCTTCGGGCTTTGAAATCATCGAGATCACATCCATGCGGAACCCGTCGATCCCCTTCTCGCACCACCAGGTCATCATCTCGAACACCTTGTCGCGCACCGCCGGATTATCCCAGTTCAGATCCGGCTGTTTCTTCGAGAAGCAGTGCAGATAGTACATCTGTGTGGCCTCATCCCATTGCCATGCCGGCCCTGAAAAACAGCTGCCCCAGTTGTTCGGCTCCTTTCCGTCCTTCGCCTCTCTCCATATGTAAAAATCTCTCTTGTCGTTGTCCCTGGAAGAACGGCTCTCCACAAACCAGGCGTGCTCATCCGACGTGTGGTTCACAACCAGATCCATCACAATGCGGATCCCCCGCTGATGTGCCTCGGTGAGAAGCTCGTCAAAGTCTTCCATCGTGCCGAACTCTTCCATGATCTCTTGATAATCCGCGATGTCATAGCCATTGTCGTCGTTCGGCGATTTGTAGACCGGGCTCAGCCAAATAATATTGATCCCCAGCTTCTGGAGATAGTCCAGCTTGCCGGTAATTCCCTTCAGATCCCCGATGCCGTCTCCATTGCTGTCACAAAATGATCTGGGATAAATCTGGTAAACAACGCTTTCTTTCCACCAAACCTTCTTCATGCCCGCCCTCCACGTCTACTGAATTCATCTCGATCTGTCATTCGGCACTTTGCATAGACTACATGTCTGCATATAAAAAATGTTCTATAATTATTCTATTTTTGTTCTATTTCAATATATCAAAAGTCGCAGGTAACCGCAATAGGTTTCCTGCGAAACTTTAAATACTTACAAATTTATTTGTCCAATTTTAGGCATTGTGCACAAGGGAAAATGTGTCTCAGGCTATCCGTCCCTTCTTCTGACCGAATCCCGCACGACCAGCTCCACCGGAGCCGAGACACACATCTCCGGCAGCGTCTCTCCCTCTATCATGCGCCGAAGCCGTTCAACCGCCATGATCCCTTTCCGAAGTACATCCTGCCGGACTGTTGTCAGCCTCGGGCGGATGAACTCGGCATAAATGCAATCGTCAAATCCGACCACAGACACCTGATCCGGCACCTTTATGCCATGGTCGTGGAGAAAGTTGATCATCTCGATCGCGTTGTAGTCGGAGCCAAACCCCAGCGCGCCCGCCTCGAGGAGCTGCGGGATCATGCGCTCATACTGCAGTTTTCTCAGCTGTGCCTCTCTCGGAACCACAATGAAACGCCGGATACTGCAAAAGTTCCCGTTTTTCTCCATCGCCGCCTTGAAGCCCTGCCACCGCTTCTCATTGCACAACCCCGCAAACGGCTTATCCGAGCGGAGCCTGCGCACCGCCTCGTTCGCCAGCACCTTCGTCTCCTCGACAATGTAGAGCGCATCCGGATACCCCATCTCCAGCAGATATTCCCCGACCTGGTATCCGCCGCTGTAATCGTCAATCCCCACATTCTGATAGTCATACTCCTTCTGCAGCGTGTAAGTATCCACGAGAACCGCCTTCTTGTTCAGCTTGCGGCGAAGCTCACGGTAACGCCCCTCCGAGTATCCGATGAAGATCAAGCCATCCACGTTCCAGCGTGAAGCGATCTCCAGCACATGCTTTTCCGTGCTGCCACCGATGATCATGACATAGTATCCTATTTTTTCCGCCTGATTCTGGATCGACGCAAGCAGCTGCCCGATAAAAGGATCCATCGTTGACGGATATCCGTGCGTATAATCGTAGCCGATCACAAAGCCGATAATCCTTGAGCCTTTTCCAGTGAGCATCATCGAGCCGATGTTCGGCTGATAGTTATTCTCCTCCAGGATTTTCTTGATCTTGTCGATGGTTTCCTGCGAGACTCTCTTTGTCTTTCCATGAAGCACGTTTGACACTGTAGTCCGGCTGACGCCGGCCATATCCGCGATATCCTGCAGCCGGATCATGTCCATCCCCCTTTGCCTCTAAAGTATGTCGCGCCCATATGCCACCCTTCTCCTGCGCAGTCAATACAGTCTTCCGTACTGCGCCGTGAGCTCCCGGATCTTTGAGAGCAGTTCTTCTGTCAGCTCGCCTTCTTTGAGTCTCCACTTCCAGTTCTTCCCGAGCGTAGACGGCTGATTCATCCGGCAGGCATTGTCATATCCGAAGTAATCCTGCAACGGGATCACGCAGAGCCTTGAGACGCTGGCCATCGCCGTGCAGACCAGGTCCCAGTAAATCTCTTCACCGCTGTCCCGGAAATTGTTCAGATAGCTCCGAACCATCCGCCGCTCCTCTGGCCGGATCCCCGCAAACCATCCTGTCAACGTCTCATTGTCGTGCGTGCCTGTGTAGACCACGCTGTTCACCGGATAATTGTGCGGCAGATAATCGTTGGCGCTCCCCGTGTCCCGCGAGTCGAACGCGAACTCCAGCACCTTCATGCCCGGAAAGCCGGTGTCGCGCACGAGCTGTCGCACGGAATCCGTCACATAGCCGAGATCCTCAGCGATCACCGCTCGGTCGCCCATGCATTCCCTCATCCTCCAGAAAATCTCCATCCCCGGTCCCTTCTCCCAGTGGCCGTTATGGGCTGTGGTGTCCCCGAACGGAATCGAGAAATACTCGTCAAAACCGCGGAAGTGGTCGATCCGCACTACGTCGTACAGCTTGAAGCAGTAGCTGAGGCGGCTCATCCACCAGCCAAACCCGGTATTCCTGTGGTAATCCCAGCGGTACAGCGGATTGCCCCAGAGCTGTCCGTCCGCCGCAAAACCGTCCGGCGGGCATCCCGCGACCGCCGTCGGCATATTCTCGCCGTCAAGCTGGAAGAGCTGCGGGTTCGCCCACGTGTCCGCGCTGTCGAACGCGACATAGATCGGAATGTCGCCGATGATCTGAATCCCGTTCTCATTTGCGTATGTCTTGAGACGGTTCCACTGCTTCAGAAACACATACTGAATGTACTCGTAGAACTCGATGTCGAAATACAGTTCACGCTGATAATAATCCATCGAATAGCCCCAACGTTTCCGGATGTCCTCCGGCCATTGATCCCAGCTTTTTCCGCCAAACAGATCCTTGACCGCCATAAAGATCGCATAGTCGCGCACCCACCATGAATTTTCTTCCATGAATTTCCAGAACCCCGGATCCTCGCTGATCTTGCTGCGCTCATACGCTTTCCGAAGAAGCGGGAAGCGCGCCTTGTATATTTTTCCATAGTCGACGCTCTCCGGGGTGCTGCCGAAATCCGCGCTGTCGCACTCCTCCTGCGACAGAACGCCCTCCTCAATGAGGTCTTCCAGACTGATAAAATACGGATTGCCCGCAAATGTGGAAAAAGACTGATAGGGGGAATCCCCATAACCCGTCGGCCCGAGCGGCAGGATCTGCCAATATCTCTGTCCTGCCCTTTTCAATTGGTCTACAAATTCATATGCACTTTTTGAGAAACATCCGATCCCGTATTTTGACGGAAGGCTGCTAATCGGTAACAATATGCCGCTGGCTCTCATCGTGTTCTCCTCCTGCCCCATTCTCAAACACCCCGCAAGCCATTCTGACCCGCGGGGTGTCCATATTTGCTTTCTTTTATTCTTTCCGAAAACGCCGCACAGCGCCGTTTATCCGGAATCTCTTACTCGTTTCCGTACAGCGCGATCAGCTTGTTCAGATACTCGTATCTCTCCTTCGCGTAAGCTTCGGACTTGTCGAACAGCATCGCGGCTCTCTCCGGATTCGCTCTCATCAGGGAGTTGTAGCGGACCTCACCGTTCAGGAATTCCTTGTAGTCCTCGGTCGGAGCCTTGGAATCCAGGGTGAATGCCGGCTTGCCCTCAGCCTTGAGCGCCGGATTGTAGCGGAAGCAGTGCCAGTAACCAGCCTTTACAGCCAGCTCTTCCTCGGTCTGCGCCTTGCTCATGCCCTTCTTGATGCCGTGGTTGATACACGGAGCGTAAGCGATGATGAGCGACGGTCCCGGATAAGCCTCAGCCTCTGCGATCGCCTTGACGGTCTGGTTGAAGTCCGCACCCATAGCGATCTGCGCAACGTACACGTAGCCGTAGCTCATCGCGATGGAAGCCATATCCTTCTTCTTCACTTCCTTGCCGCCCGCAGCGAACTGCGCAACCGCGCCGGTCGGCGTGGACTTGGAGGACTGTCCGCCTGTGTTCGAGTAAACCTCGGTATCAAATACCATGATGTTGACATCCTGGCCGCTCGCGAGCACGTGGTCCACGCCGCCGAAGCCGATGTCGTATGCCCAACCGTCGCCGCCGAAGATCCACTGGGACTTCTTAGCGAGGTAATCCTTATCCTTCAGAACAGTCTTGCACTCGTCACAGCCGCAAGCCTCGCATGCAGCGATCAGCTTGTCCGTAGCCGGGCCGTTCGTGATGCCGCTGTCGAACGTGTCGAGCCACTCCTGAGCGGCGGACTTCACGTCCTCACCACAGCAATCGCAGCTAAGCAGCGCGGTCACCTTGGTCTTCAGGCCATTTCTCAGAGCCTTCTGAGCCAGGAGC
The DNA here is from genome assembly GCA_947594085.1 of uncultured Lachnospiraceae bacterium. Lineage (GTDB taxonomy): Bacteria > Bacillota > Clostridia > Lachnospirales > Lachnospiraceae > Choladousia. The sequence goes on from CANQEB010000110.1 coordinate 7,069, forward strand.
ATGCCGTAGCCGTACTCTGCGTTGTCCTCGAACAGGGAGTTTGCCCAAGCCGGGCCCTTGCCCTCTTTGTTCACTGTGTACGGAGTGGACGGTGAGGAGTTGCCCCAGATAGAGGAACAGCCTGTCGCGTTCGCGATGTACATCCGGTCACCGAAGAGCTGTGTGATCAGCTTCGCGTACGGAGTCTCACCACAGCCTGCACATGCGCCCGAGAACTCAAGCAGCGGCTGCTTGAACTGAGAGCCCTTCACGGTGTTCTCTTTGAACTTCTCTACCACGTCTGGCTTCGCCGGAAGCTCTACCGCGTAGTCGAAGTACTTCTGGCTGTCCGCGTTTGCTTCCAGGTTCTCCATCGTGAGTGCCTTCGCGCCCTTCTTGCCCGGGCAGACATTCGCGCAGGAGCCGCATCCGGTACAATCCAGAGCGGATACAACCATCGCGAACTTGTAGCCGTCCATGCCGGTCATCGGAAGCGTCTTCAGTCCTTCCGGAGCCGCGGCCACCTCTGCGTCCGTCATAGCGATCGGACGAATGACAGCGTGCGGGCAGACATAGGAGCAGCGGTTACACTGGATACAATTCTCCGGATTCCATACCGGGATG
>CANQEB010000111.1 GCA_947594085.1 uncultured Lachnospiraceae bacterium
TGGCGGACGCGATCGGAGCGGTGAACAAGTATTACAAGGGCAAAAATAAAAATATTCTGCTCACGGTGCCGGGGCGCATCGGCACCTCGTCGCCGGAGCTCGGCGTGCCGGTGAAATTTGTCGATATCTCCGGTTTCTGCGCGATCTGCGAGGTCACGGACAACCGCGCCGGATACATGCCGGAGCTGAGCTACGGCAGCCACATGTTCCAGGATTTGGTCGAGTCGGAGATCTTCTACGGCGCGATCTTCGGGGACCGCAGGACGAAGTGCTATCAGCGGGATTACTTTGAAGGACGTACAAATCTCTTCCCGGAGATCTGCCCGGAAGAGGCGGAGCTCTCCGGCATCCTGCGCGTTTACGAGGTCGAGCGCCTGAAGCTCTGGGTGGACGGCGTGAACAACCACGCGCTGTGCGCGGAGGAGTAGAAATTGCATCTTGATATCCCGCTGAAAACGACTATAATAAAGCCGGACTTTAGATTTGTCGCAGAAAGGGCGGGATATCATGTCATATATTGAGAGAGCAATCACGGGAGCGTTATAAAATCGTGTAAGAGCAGGAATATTATAATTGATTTTTTTATTATTTAGGCTATACTATGTATATACCATTCGATGGGAGGGGTTTCTATGCAGGCTCAGGTAAAGGCTTGGGGAAACAGCCAGGGGATCCGACTGCCCAAGGAAGTGTTGAAGAGCGCGGGGATTTTTTTGAATGAAGTGCTGGATGTTAAGGTGTCCGATGGGGTTATTACTTTGGCAAAACCATTTCGCCATAAAACGTTGGAAGAAAGAGCGGCAGAATTTGAGATGAATATATCCGACGCGATTCAAGGTGTTTTCGAGTATATATAAAGTACTGGCAGATTTGTCAGTATTTCAGACTTTTGGTGACGTTTGGGATATAATCCTTTTGATTGCTTCAGAAATGACGAATGTTTTCAACTTATCATTTATAAAGGAGAGCTGCGATGAAAGAACGACTGAGATCCGCAAATCCTTACCTGCCGCTCTGGGAGCATGTCCCAGACGGCGAGCCGCGTGTCTTCGAGTACAACGGTGAAAAGCGCGTCTATGTCTACGGTTCGCATGACACCGAGCGCACTGAGTACTGCGGCAGGGATCAGGTAGTCTGGAGTGCGCCGGTGGACGACCTGACAGACTGGACTTGCCACGGCGTCTGTTACCGCGCGAGTGATGATTCCATTCTCTTCGCGCCGGACGTGGTGCAGAAGGGCGACACCTTCTATCTCTATGCCGCCGAGGATCATGGCTCGAGGATCATGGTTGCATCCTCGAAGAATCCGGCCGGGCCGTTCGAAAACCCGAAGTTCACACAGCTCGGCTTTGATCCCGGTATTCTTGTGGACGACGACGGCAGAGTGTACGCGTTCTGGGGATTTTGCAGGGCGTTCTGTGCGGAGCTCAACGACGATATGTGCACGATCAAAGAGGGTACCCTGCGCTGCGACCCCATCGGTCACGTTCCGGACCCGTGGAACGAGAAGAATAACGAAGTCGGCGTCGACCTGCGGGATGCCTTTTTCGAGGCGTCTTCCCCGCGGAAGATCAATGGGAAATATGTCTATGTCTATTCGAAGCGCTATGTGACGCCTGTGCCAGAGCTTGGCGTGTACGACCCGTGCAATGGTTTCTTAAGCTACAAGTGGTCTGACCGTCCACTCGACGGCTATCAGGACGGAGGCGATATTTCGTTCAACGGAGGAGAGATTTTGTGTCTTCCGGACGGCAGCGGACAACAGACGTATCGTTGGGGCAACAATCACGGCGGCCTCGTGGAGATTAACGGCCAGTGGTACATTTTCTATCACCGTCAGACCGGGACAGACGAATTTTCCAGACAGGGGATGATCGAGCCGGTCGATATCGCGGTCGGAAAGGACGGCAAGATTTATATCGGCGACGTTACCTACATAGACGGCGAGCCGGTGAGCGCAAAGCCGGTGGAGGAGACATCCTCCGGCGTGTCGGTAGGCGGTATCGACGCTTATAAGATTATCTCTGCGGGTTACGCCTGCCACCTTTCGCCGCTCGGACAGGCATACATCAAGCCGGTGTATGAGCAGGCGGACGGCGTCTCCGCTCCGATCGTGAACATCAAGGACGACACGACGGCAGGCTTCCGCTATCTGCAGTTCGGCCTGAACGCGCCGAAGACCTGCACCATCTCGGTAAACTGCAGCGCCGGGATGCACGTAAATGTCAGAGTTGACGCGTGGCGCGGAAGAGTGGTCGCTCAGTTTGACACAGAGCCAGGCAAAACGGAATACTGTGTGCCGCTTACCTGCGGGATCATCGGCAGGCGCGCGGCGTATTTCGAGTTCTGCGGCGACGGCGAGGCGGAGTTCGACTGGTTTACATTTGACAGATAGAAGATGAGAGAAGGAAACAAAAAATCAAGCCTGCGGAAACTGGGAAGACGCCATTAGACAAGTAGCCTGTATGCGATCTTCCCATCGCAGATTGTGTAGTGAATTTTCCCGTACAGCTTCATCCCCGTGAAAGGACTGTTCTCAGATTTTGAGTGATAATTCCCAGCGTGAAAGGTCTCAGTAGGATTGAAGATCACGAGATCAGCAGCGCAGCCTGGGAGGATGGAGCCATAGAAGAGGCGATCTATCGGACTGTTGCCGGATGCTTGCGCTGTATCACTGCAGAGCCCTTGCCTGGTGGTCGGACAGGATAGCAGCCCAACGCGCTCCTGCTGTGCCAGCGCGTTTAACTGATACAGTTTTGCCGGGCCGGTGGTCATGCGCTCCAAAAGCTGCAGAAGCGTTAGATGGCCGGGACGCACAAGATTTGTGACGCCAAGGGCGAGCGAGGTTTCGAGGCCGATAATCCCGCTCGGCGCGGCGAAGAAATCTTCCTTTTGCTTCTCCTCTGTACTGTGCGGGGCATGGTCTGTCGCGATCATGTCAATCGTGCCGTCCTTTAGCCCGTCAATAATCGCCAGCCGGTCAGCCTCGGTGCGCAGTGGCGGATTCATCTTGGCATATGTGCCGTGCTCTGCGATCGCAGCTTCCGTCAGCGAGAAGTGATGTGGCGTGGCCTCGGCAAAGACATGCGCGCCGAGCGCTTTCGCGGTGCGGACGAGGGCGACAGAATGCGCGGAGCTGATGTGCTGGATGTTGATCGATGCACCTGTGTGCAGGGCAAGCATGCAGTCACGTGCGACCAGGATATCCTCGGCGATTGCGGGAGCAGTTCGGTTCGCACCCGCTTTCTCGATAAAAGAAGGATGCTCCTCATGAAAGGAGAGCGGCAGTCCAAGCGCGCTGGCGCGCAACATAGCCTGTTCGGCCAGTTTTTCATCGAGCAGAGGGACGCCGTCGTCGGTGAAACCATAAACCCCAGCATCTGCAAGCGCAGCGAAATCTGTCAGCTCTTGTCCTCTTAATTCCCTTGATATAGTTGCTGCAAAGCGCACGTGAATCTTTTCTTCCTCGGCCCGCGCAATGAGCTCCCTCAGCACTTCCACACTGTCCACGGGCGGACGTGTGTTCGCCATGCAGACTACGGTTGTAAATCCACCCGCTGCCGCGGCGAGTGACCCGGTATGCAAATCCTCTTTCCAGGTTTGACCGGGATCGCGGAAATGCACGTGCACATCGACAAGACCTGGAGCGACAATACAGCCGGAGGCGTCGATGACTTCCTCGCCGGCCTGCGGGGTCAGGCCGCAGGAATGATTTATCTTGCCGTTGACTCGAAATTCACCAGATAGAACCGGCGTGTAGATGGGATTATTGTCTTGAACGGTATCGGAAGAATGCAGTGGACAAATCTCTGTGATGACTCCATCCTTTATTCGAAGATCAGCCGGATATTGTTCTTTGGTGCCCGGCGAGAGAATAATTCCGTTTTTAATCAGCATAAGGTTCTCCGTTTCTCTGGCTCTGGATTTGATTGTGATGGTTATGCTTGGGCAGAGCTCGCTTTTAAATGTATTGTAGTGTTTGGGAGAGGTTGTGTCAAGGTTTGAGCAGGCTTTCGGCCAACATTCGTCCGGCTTTGGCCAACTTCCTAAAAAAACAGTTGAAAAATATGTACGGATACGGTAGAATATTACAGATAATGTGATTCAGAAATCCTGTTCGAATAGGGATACCCACAGGGCGGCTGACAATTGTGTCCTGCAGGGCGGAAAAGTATAAGGAGGAAGACAGACTATGATTTCAGCAGGTGATTTTAGAAACGGTATTACCCTGGAGATGGAGGGAAGCGTATACCAGATTCTCGAGTTTCAGCATGTGAAGCCGGGCAAGGGCGCTGCCTTTGTCAGAACAAAACTGAAGAATATCATCAGCGGCGGTGTGGTTGAGAAGACGTTCCGCCCGACGGAGAAATTCCCGCAGGCACGTATCGACCGCCAGGAGATGCAATATCTCTATTCAGACGGGGACCTGTTCCATTTCATGAACACGGAGACATACGATCAGATTGCGCTGAACAAGGATCAGATTGGCGATGCATTGAAGTTCGTGAAGGAGAACGAGATGGTGAAGATCTGCTCTCACAACGGCAACGTATTTGCGGTCGAGCCGCCTCTTTTCGTGGAGCTTGAGGTGACGGACACCGAGCCGGGCTTCAAGGGCGATACGGCTACAGGTGCGACGAAGCCGGCTACGGTTGAGACGGGCGCGATGGTAAATGTTCCGCTGTTCGTAGAGACCGGGGACAAGCTGAAGATTGATACCAGAACGGGCGAGTATCTTTCCAGAGTGTAAGCAGCTTGACAGGCATGCTGCGGACAGGGAATCATACTAGGCTAAAGGTTTGCGCATAAGATTAGAGAATAAGGGAGCTCCTTGACCGGAAAAGTCAGGATGCTCCTTTTTATATGCAATGACATATTTTGATTTACTTCATAAAATCTTAAGAAACGCATACTTGCAATATGTGTAATAATGTGATATGTTATGAGATGTAAGATCTGAGCGTGAGAGCGCTTCTATGTGCGATCGCACACAAATCCTAAGTGAATAAAAATATAGTTAGAAGGGTGGTTTGTAATTGGAGTATCAGAATTTTTTGGAGCTTATCAGAGATTCTGTACAAAAGAGAGTAGGAGAATGCAGTGATGTCAGACTTGCATCCGTCTTGAAGAACAATCGAAATTGCGTGGATACGATCACAATCCTAAGAGGAGACAGCAATGTCTCACCGGCGATTTACATAGCGCCGTATTATCAACAATACCTTGACGGAACGCCAATAGAGGAGCTGGCGAAACAGATCGTAGAGTTTCATGGAAGCCATTCCAGGGAAGGGAGATACGACCTGTCATTTTATACAGATTTTACGCAGGTGCGAAAGCGGATTGTGTGTAGGCTGGTAAATTATGAAAAGAACCGGGAGTTGCTTGCCCAAGTGCCACACAGGAGGTTCCTTGATCTGGCGGTTGTGTATTACTATAAGATGGAGGATGATACATTTGGAGATGCGGGAATTCTTGTGAAAAATGAACATGTAGAAATGTGGGACGCTGACATTGAAGAGCTGGATGATTCGGCTATGAGCAACACGGCACGGCTCATGCCCTATGAATGTATCTATATTGCCGATGTGATCCGCGAGATGACCGGAATACAGGCGGATGAATTATGTAGAGATCAGATACCAATGTATGTTTTGACAAACACAGAGAAAAGCTTTGGAGCTGCTGTGATTCTTTATCAGACTGTACTGGAGGCAGTCGGAGAACGCTTGAATAATGATTTCTTTGTGCTGCCGAGTAGCGTGCACGAGTGTATGATAGTTCCCGTTGCGGACGAATTCAAACCGAAAGAGCTGAGAACAATTGTCTGTGAGATCAATGACGAATGTGTTGCGGAGGAGGAAATTTTGGGCGATACAGTGTACCGATACTACAGAGAAGAGAAAGCACTGAGAGTAGTTGCGTCAGAAGAAGCAGCTTGACATAGAAAAAACGCACCTGGAGGGAATCGAACCCCCGACACGCGGTACCGGAAACCGCTGCTCTATCCCCTGAGCTACAGGTGCATTTCAAAAATTGCTCAATCATCTTAGCATAGATCCCGCGAAAAGTAAAGTAGATTTAGGATTCTTTTAAGAAACGGCTGCTTTACATCTATGCATTAATATGCTAAAATTACCCTGATATTAAATGAGATTTTTATGCTATAAGGAAATGAGGGGGACAGGGTAATGTTAGATGATATCAGAGAGTGGATTTCCGACAATCTGCGATACATCCTGCTTGGGGTGGCAGGAATTCTGGTTATATTGATCATTGTATTTGCGGTTCGCCTGATTGGCGGACATAAGAAGTCTGGGGAAGATGCGCCGAAGAAGAAGGTGGAAGAGACTGAGAAGCAGACGAAGTCTGCCGCTGATGATACGACAGACTCGCCGATCAAGACGGCTGGGGATTCGCTTGAAAGAAACCAGAAGGATGTCCTGGACTTTGTGACACGTTATTATACGGCCAAGCTGAATCAGGACTATGATACACTTGGAGAAATCTGTGAGGTTATGGACGATGACTCGAAAGCAGGATATGAGGCTTTGGATGATGTGATCGAGTCATACAATAATCTTATGACATACTCTAAGGCGGGTCTCACAGAGGGTTCCTACGTTGTGTTTGCGTATTTTGATGCGAAAGTCAGCGGGATTGACACGCTTGTTCCGACGCTGCGTGGGTTATATTTGGTTACGAACGAGGAAGGCGATCTGATCGTGTCAGATATAGACAGTCATTCGGACCAGAAGGCTTACCTGCAGCAGGTGGGGTCAGACGATGATGTACAGGTACTGAGAAAGGATGTTGCCGACAGATATGATGATAGCATTGCCCAGGATCCTGAGCTGGCGTCGTTCGTCGAATCGATAGAGAACGGTGAAGCGAATGGAGCGGGAACAGATGGGACGGATGGCGATGGAAACGATGACGGAAATGATGATTCCGCCGATGGCAATACAGACAATGGCGCAGGTGATAAGACTGGAACTATGTATACGTCTACGGGCGTGAATGTGCGCAGTGAGCCTTCTGCGGAGAGCACACTATATGGGACATTGTTGACTGGTATGCAGGTCGAAGTGTTAGAAAATCTTGACAGTGGGTGGTCCCGTATCAGTTATTACACATCGAACGGAACGACCATGGAAGGCTATGTTATGACGCAGTATCTCACGGATGCTCAATAGCTGTACAACGTTTATATAATAAATACATCTGCATAACATCCCGCTAGTTTGTCAGAAGGACAACGGAAATGCCGGAAAAGAGAGCTCGTTTGGACCCTGGTTTCAAACGAGCTTTTTGCGGCAATCCTTTTCCAGGAGGTATTGTTTCAAATTCTGGAATGTGGTAAGATACGATTATCTGCCGCACGACTGAAGAAATATGGGATGTGACTGGTGTATCAATACAAGGTGTTGGCGGGCGGAGACTAAGAACGAGAGCGACGATTATGGAATACAGATTTTCAAAGGAATCGCCGACAGGTGAAGTGCGCTTGAACAAGTATTTGAGCGATGCCGGACTTTGCTCGCGGCGGGAAGCTGATCGGCTGATCGAGGCAGGAAAAGTACAGGTGGACGGACAGGTGGCGGTTCGGGGACAGAAAATAATG
>CANQEB010000112.1 GCA_947594085.1 uncultured Lachnospiraceae bacterium
AAGGAGGTATCTATGGCGAGAAAAGAAAAGAGAAAGAAGACGTTTGGCGATTTTCTGACGACGCTTCTGATGTTGGTGGCGCTCGGCGTGTTTGTCTTTGCCGGGTACACACTGTACGGTTTCTATAAGGAGTACAAGAAGAGCGCGGACGAGTATGACAACCTCGAGGGAAGCTATGCGGTGGAGGATCAGACGGAGGATTTCGACGCGCTCGAGAATGACGAAGTGCTTAAGAGCTTTCAGAGCATCGAGGAGGCCGAGGGGCAGAGCGGAGATAATGCTTCAGAGGGATTTGCCGGACATGAAATGGCGACTGTCGTCGAGAATGGAAGGACGGTCACGCTCCCGGTGATGGCGAACCCGATCGATTTTGATTCGCTGCTTGCCCTGAATGAGGATATTGTCGGCTGGCTGAGGATCCGTGCGCTGGATATTTCGTATCCGGTCGTGCAGGGAGAGGACAACGATTTCTATCTTCACCGCACATTTGAAAAGACGGACAATTTTGCGGGTTGCCTTTTCCTCAACTATGCGAACAAGCCGGATCTGACCGATCAGAATTCCATCATATACGGGCACAACATGAAGGATCTCTCCATGTTTGGCAAGCTGAAGAAGTTCCGCGAGGATGGTGTGTTTGACAAGAGCAAATTCTTCTGGATTTTCACGCCGGATTTCATCTATCAGTATCGCATTTTTGCAGCCACTGTCGTGAACAAGACGGGTCTTACATATCAGACATCCTTTACGGATGAGCAGTTTGACGAGTTTGTCAATTATGCGTTTGAGCATTCGGAGATCGAGGCCGGCGATGTGGAGGTAACGAAGGAAGACCGCGTTGTGACACTCTCGACTTGTACCGGCGACGACGCGACGCGCTTTGCGGTGATGGGCAAGCTGGCACAGGTATATGTGTCAAAGTGAGGATACCATTTGGCAGCATTTTGCAGGAGGAAACGATTCGGAAACGGCAAGGCGGCAGAAGAATGTCGCGAAACAATGTTTGAGAAAACAGAGCAGGAAAGGGGCTGAGCAAGTATGGATGATGCGGTGAAGAAGTTACAGGAGATCGTAGACAACACGGACAATATCGTGTTTTTTGGAGGCGCGGGCGTGTCCACTGAGAGCGGGATCCCGGATTTTAGGAGTGTGGATGGGCTATATCACATGAAATACGACTATCCGCCCGAGACGATTCTGAGTCACACGTTTTTTGTGCGCAACACGAAGGAATTCTACCGCTTTTACCGTGACAAGATGCTCTGCCTCGACAAGGGGCCGAACGCGGCACACAAAAAGCTTGCCGAGATGGAGCAAAAGGGCAAGCTGAAAGCGGTCGTGACGCAGAATATCGATGGACTTCACCAGATGGCGGGCAGCAAGACGGTGCTTGAGCTGCACGGGAGTGTGCACAGAAATTATTGCCAGAAGTGCGGAAAGAGCTACGATGCGGCCTATATGTTGAATTATGAAGGCGACGTTCCACTGTGCGAGTGTGGAGGCGTGATCAAGCCGGATGTCGTGCTCTATGAAGAAGGGCTGGATCAGAATACGATTCAGGAATCGGTCTATTATATTTCTCATGCAGATGTGTTGATTATTGGAGGAACTTCGCTGGCTGTCTATCCGGCCGCTGGGTTGATCGATTACTTTTCGGGCAGTCACCTTGTGGTGATCAACAAGTCGCCGACGCCGCGCGACAGGTATGCCAATCTGCTGATTCAGGACAGTATCGGGGCGGTGCTCGGGGCGATCCAGGTATAGAGAAAAAGTGACCTGAGATTGTCGGATGAGCAGACAGATTTGATGGAGTGTCGGCAAAAAGGCAGGGACCGGAGGCAGATACATGGACTACGAGGTGGGCCAGATCGTCAAACTGAAGAAGAAACACCCATGCGGAAGCCAGGAGTGGGAGATTCTGCGCGTTGGAGCAGATTTTCGGCTCAAATGTACAGGGTGCGGCCGTCAGATCATGATTGCGCGCAGGCTGGTGGAAAAGAACACGCGGGGTGTCCGTGAAGGGTGATCTTCGTCTCCTGGAGGAATTGAATAAACAGATCGCGCCTGGCGCAGCGAAATTCTATTGATATCGACGAGAAGGCTTTCGACTGATATCGATGAAAAATCGCTTGCATTCAGGCGCGTTTTGTGTTAGTATAAACAACCGTGATATATTATTTCCTTGCTCCTTTCGGCGAAAAGGGGCCAGAGACCATAAGGAGGTGCGAGTAAGCATGAACAAGTATGAATTAGCAGTAGTTGTCAACGCAAAACTCGAAGACGAAGACAGAGCCGCAGTGATCGAGAAGGTGAAAGAGCATATCACCCGTTTTGGCGGAACTGTCACGGAAGTAGAAGAGTGGGGCAAGAAGAGGCTCGCTTACGAGATTCAGAAAATGCGTGAAGGCTTTTACTACTTTGTTCGCTTTGAGGCTGATGCGACATGCCCGGCGGAAGTTGAGAAACGTGTCCGGATCATGGAAAATGTCATCAGATATTTATGCGTGAGACAGGATGCATAGATAGAAAAGAGGAGATAAGATGAACAAAGTTATTCTAATGGGACGCTTGACGAGAGACCCTGAGGTGCGTTATTCCGCAGGTGAGAGTTCGACGGCGGTTGCCAGATACACGTTGGCAGTGGATCGCAGATATCGCCGCGACGGCAGTGACCAGACCGCTGATTTTATCGGCTGTGTCGCATTTGGCAGAAGTGCGGAGTTTGCGGAGAAATATCTTCGCCAGGGGACAAAGATTTGTGTGACCGGCCGTATTCAGACTGGCAGCTACACGAACCGTGACGGCCAGAAGGTCTATACGACGGACGTGGTAGTTGAGGACCAGGAGTTTGCTGAGAGCAAGGCTGCATCCTCAGGCGGTGGTGGCGGTATGGCGTATCAGCCGCAGCCGACACAGGCGCCGGCGATGCCGACGCCGAGCCAGGCATCTCCGGCGGATGGATTTATGAACATTCCGGATGGGATTGACGAAGAGCTCCCGTTTAACTAGTTAGTTTGGTGTCCCGCGGGGACATGCGCGAAATTCAGAGATTGTGCGTAGAAGGAGGAATTACAATGGCATTCAGTAAAGATAGAACTGACGCTCCGATGAAGAGAAGGAACGGCGGTATTCGCAGAAGAAAGAAAGTCTGCGTATTTTGCGGCAAGGAGAACAATGAGATTGATTACAAGGATGTAAATAAGCTCAAGAGATACGTATCGGAGCGCGGTAAGATCCTTCCGAGAAGAATCACCGGCAACTGCGCGAAGCATCAGCGCGCGCTGACCGTTGCGATCAAGAGAGCTCGCCACGTTGCGCTTATGCCGTATGTGCAGGACTAAATCGTTTTTCGAATATTTATGAGAAAGCCAAGAGACTGCCAGGGACAGTATTTCCGGAGGGAAAGCTGTTCGGGGCAGTCTTTTTATATGGTCAAGGGTTTTGCATGTTAGCCTTTTTGCGTGGATTTGAAGTCTTGCGAGGCTCAAAATTTGTCGAATAATAAATCACAAAACACTCTTGAAATATCACTTAAACTATGTTATCATACCAATAACATCTGAAGACCACGGCGTTCGCCGACCATTCCCATTATTGTTTTCTGATGAAGAGAGATTAACTGCAAGTAAAGGAGAGCTTATGAAAAATTTAAGAGGATGGAAGAGAGCAGGTGCACTTTGTCTTGCCTGCCTGGTTTTGGCTTTGTTTTCTGCGGACGCGTATTTGCAGGCCAGTGAGAACAGCCGATCTGACGCAATTACAGCAGAGGAGGAGACATTTTCCAGTGAAACTGTTGCAGAGCAGACAGATGAGGTGAGCACAGAAAGGTTGACGGAGGCGACCACAGAGCAGGAGTCGGAAAAGCAGACGAGTTCTGCACAGGAATTTCAGACAGAATTGGCTGACGGGGAGACAGAGCCGGAAAGCCAGGCAGATTTCGCTGAGAAAAATATAGAGTCAGAGGAACAGACAGAGACGCAAAATGAGAAGATAGAATCGGGGGAACCTGAGAAAATTCCGGCAGAAAATGCAGAGAAACAGACAGAGGCACAGACAGAAGTACAGCCAGAGAAGCAGCCGGAAATACAGCCGGGAATACAGTCGGAAATGCAGACGGAAGTGCGGCCGGAGGATCTGACAGAAAACCAGACAGAAGAACAGACGGGGAGTATGGTTCCTGAGCCAACGCCTGAGTCAGAGCCAGAGACAACGGAAAAACAGTCAGAAACCGCGAGCAATTTGGAAGCAGAATCGGATACAGAGCTTACCGTGGAAGATGTGCTGGAGGAAGCTCAGAGGCAGAACATTGATTTCCTGGGTCTCGCGCCGGGGGAGTCGATGACCTTTTATATGCCAGTCGGACAAGAAAACGGAATCATGACGATGGCAGTGACGTCAGTTACCGTGGCGCGATCTTCCGTTCCGTACAATTATGCGGATTATGGATATGGCACTCTGCAGACGTACAGGTATGTGGTATCGTTTAATGATATTGTCGCTACAGCATACTGTGTCCAGCCGACCCGCAGCTCGCCAGGAAGCAGCAGCTCCTATGGAATTACAAAACTAAAGGGAGCAAAGACACTCGCGAAGGTATGTTACTATGGAACGAAGGCTGCAGGCGATGAAGGATTTTTTGCAGAGAGATATCCAAGTTTTTCTGAAGGGCAAAGATTTATCATCACCCACATCGCCGCGGCGTATGCGAATGGAAGTCCGGATGCTTTTACAGGTGCAAGTTTAACGGCACGGGCTCTCGCTCTGGAGCTCTATGAGTACTGTGTGGCTCAGCCCAACATTCCCGAGGTAGATATGGAATTCTCTGATGCGGACGTAAAAGCCTACATCGATTATCAGGAGAACCCGAAACGTCAGAGGACCAAGAATATCACATTTGACGCGGATGAACTTCAGACAATCACTTTCAAGCTGCCTTCCGGTGTCAAGCTGCACAACGTATCGACGGGAAAAGTGAGCGCCGCAGGCGAAAAGGTGACTATCTCAGGCGGGACGAAATTTTATCTGTCGGCGCCTCTGTCGCAGGCCGTTGACGTCGGAGCAAAGTGGTCGTCTACAATGAAAGGAAGCATTAAAAAAGACTACTCTGCGTACAAGATTACTACATATGAATCTCAGCAGGATCTTGCACTGGTGTTTGGGGAAGGCCTGGACGAGGAGAGAAACATTGACTTTTCGGTGAAGTGGATTGAGCCAATCGAAATCAGCATTCACAAAGTCGATGAAGAGACGAATACCGGATTGAGTGGTGCTGTGTTTGGAGTATATACTGATAAAGACTGCACCAACCTGATCACGAAACTTCCGGAGACGGACGAAAGCGGAACGTCTTCTGCAACTTTATTTTGGTCACAGGATGCCATGTATCTAAAGGAGCTTGTGCCACCAGCTGGCTATATGCTCAATGAAGAGATCATCACCGCGAAGATCACGGGGAAGAAGCAAACACTCTCTTATACAGTAGCCGATAAAAAGATTAAGGCAAGACTGCGTCTAATCAAAAAGGATGCGCAAACGGATGGCGGACCGCAGGGAGATGCAGTGCTGGAGAATGCCGTATATGGACTGTATGCGCGCGAGGATATCGCAAAGACAGATGGCTCGAACGGAGTGCTGTTCCATGCAGGGGAGCAGGTTGCGACGCTCACGACGGACAGAGAAGGGAAAGCCTCTGTGGACAACCTGAATCTCGGAAAATATTACGTCAAAGAAATCAGCCCGTCAAAGGGTTATCTGCTGGATGAGAAGGAATATGACGTCTCGTTTGAGGCTGCGGCCGATAGCATGACAGTAATTGAAAAAGAGTGCATTTCGCACGAGATGGAAATTCGTCAGCCGTTTCAACTTATCAAGATCGCAGAAAACGGAAAGACCGACGCAGAGCTTTTAGAGGGAGCAGGGTTCACCGCCTACCTTGTGAGTTCTCTGAAGACCAGGGAAGACGGCTCCTATGATTTCGCATCGGCCTCGCCGGTTGTGCTTGGGCCAAACGGTGAGACAGAGCTTTTTACGGATAAACAAGGATATGCGATATCTATCCCGTTGCCTTTTGGAACTTATATTGTGCGGGAGACAACTGTCCCGGCAGGTTTTGCGCCTGTAGATGACTTTGAAGTGAGAATCACGGAGAACAGCCCGGATAAGCCTCAGGCATGGAGAATCCTGCGGGATGAGGAGTTTGAGGCAAAGCTGAAAATTATCAAGAGCGATGACGAGACGCAGAGAAATGTGTTGAAGAAGAATACGGAGTTTAAGGTCTATGATATAGATGCAGGAGCCTATGTGGAGCAGGTGACCTATTACCCGAAAGAAGTAAAGCACACATCCTACTTCACCGACGAGGATGGCAGCTTGACATTGCCTCAAAGCCTGCCGCGAGGGCATTATCGAATAGAGGAGGTCGCTGCGCCCGACGGGTACACGTTGGGAGAGGGCTCCCTGGAGGTGACAGTGGACGGAAATATGGCATACCGGACGGATGACATTTCACATGGGACACTTGTCGAGGTAGTTGCATCGAATCATCCGGTCAAAGGAGAGCTTATAGTAAGAAAGAAAGGCCCTGTACTGAGCGGTTATGACGATGATTTTGTATATGAAGAGGTGCCGCTTTCGGGAGCCGTTTACGAGGTTTATGCTGCGGAGAATATTTATACTGCGGATGGTCAGAGAGATGAGACAGGAGAGAGAATTCTTGAATATGCAAAGGACGCTATCGTAGGTACCATAACGACAGGGGAGAACGGAGAGGGCACCCTGAAAAACCTTCCGCTCGGGAAGTACAAAATCGTGGAGAAAACTGCTCCCGATGGATATGTGTGCAGCAGTGAAGAACAATTCGTGGAGTTTGTCTATGTTGATCAGGAGACGCCGGTCGTTGTGGAAACCGCGGAGTTTGTAGATGACCTACAGAAGGCGGTTATCACCATTATCAAGAAAAACGCGCTGGATGGAGCTGCGCTTGCAGGGGCAAAGTTTGGTCTCTACGCAAAAGATGATATAGCTCAAAAAGGCAAAACGCTCATTGAGGCCGACACACTGCTTGCGACAGCGGTAACGGACGAAGACGGAAAGGCTGTGTTTGACTGCGAACTTCCGTTTGGAACCTATTATGCCAAGGAGCTTCAGGCTCCGGAGGGATTTCTGCCGACAGAGGAGGTCGCAGATTTTACGTTTTCATACGATGGACAGGAGATGGAAACGGTTCAGCTTGAGGCCGTTTTTGAGAACAGGCCAACGACAGTGGAAATAACCAAAGCCGACATCACGACAGGAGTGGAACTTGACGGTGCTTCTCTGAGCGTGATGGATCGAGAGGGAAATGTGATAGACGCATGGGTTTCTGAAAGGGACAATCCACATTCCATCACCGGTCTGCGTATCGGAGAGACGTATAAGCTTCGGGAGGAGCTCGCACCGTATGGGTATCTGCGTGCGGAGGAAGTAGAGTTTACCGTGACAGGCACAGGGATGATCCAGGAGGTCAAGATGGAGGACGCTGTGCCAGTTGGCCGCATCATTATCAGCAAGACGGGAGAGTTTGTGAACTCGG
>CANQEB010000113.1 GCA_947594085.1 uncultured Lachnospiraceae bacterium
ATCCTTAAGCCGTCGCCTGATCTCCTTTTTACCCTTGCCCGTCAACACGCCCTCGTACAGGCCCTTCAGTCTCTTGTACTGGCCGTACATAAAGCCGATCTCTCTTCCGCCTACGCCGATGTCGCCGGCCGGAACGTCCTGGTCAGCCCCGATGTACTTGGAAAGCTCGGTCATGAAGCTCTGGCAGAACGCCATCACCTCGCGGTCGGACTTGCCCTTCGGGTCGAAGTTGGAACCGCCCTTGCCGCCGCCGATCGGAAGTCCCGTCAGGGAATTCTTGAAGATTTGCTCAAAGCCCAGGAACTTCAGGATGCCCTGGTTCACGGACGGATGGAAACGCAGTCCTCCCTTGTACGGACCGATCGCGCTGTTGAACTGTACGCGGTAGCCCTTGTTGACCTGTACCTTGCCGTTGTCGTCCACCCACGGAACCTTGAAGGAAATAATTCTCTCCGGCTCAACGAGACGCTCAAGCAGGCTCACTGCACGGTATTTCTCCTCGTTTGCATCAATTACCAGTTTCAGGGAATCAAGCACTTCCTTGACCGCCTGATGGAACTCCGGCTCACCCGGGTTCTGCGCTACGACGCGCTCATAGATCTCTTCTGTGTAAGACATTCGATATTGGCCCCCTTGCCTGAAATAGATTTGATACCGCCGAATTGCGGTGTACATTTGTGCGCTCTTGGCACACATATCTTGAGTATTATACAACGTTGCAGCGCGTTTGGCAATAAAAAATTTAGCCATGCAGTGAGATAAAGTGGAGCGCTCCCGGCAGTGGATATTCGGATCGGACGCGAAAACCGACACGAGTCTCCGGGTGGACACCCCTATAGGTCCTTCCCGGAGACTCGTGTCGGTTTTTGCTATGCTGTATCTTTCTATACCTTCCCGACCGGGCATACCTCTGCTACTTCTCAAAGATGTCCCTGCCGATTTTCGCTGTGCAGATTTACTCTTGGTCGGAGGAGCTGCCGAGCGTCAGGTTCAGCTTCTCATTCTCGTACTCGCCATCATTCGCGCGGCTGACCGTCACCGTGACCTCCTCGCCGGCTGCATAGTACGCGAGCTTCTCGCGCAGGTCGTCCATTGAGGACACCTCCTCGCTGTCGAACTTGACGATGATGTCGCCCTTCTTCATACCGGCTGCCTCCGCCGGGCTTCCTGCCGCTACCTCCTGGACAAAAATTCCTTTCGGAATGCCGTACAGATAAGAAAGATCGTCGGACACCTCCTTGCCGGAGAAGCCGATGTACGCGCTCTGATCTTCATCCACGACCTCGGTCCTAGTCTTCTTGTTCATCAGATCCTCCAGGATCGACTTCGCGTAGGAGATCGGAATCGCGTATCCCATTCCCTCGACACCCGCAGACGCCACCTTCGCGGAGTTGATGCCGACGACGTGGCCTTTCATATCGAGCATTGCGCCGCCGCTGTTGCCGCCGTTGATCGCAGCATCCGTCTGAATCAGCTTTGTGTTGTCATAGCCCTCCAGCTGGATCGTGCGGTTCAGGGCGCTCACAATACCGGTCGTCACAGACTGGCCGTAGCCGAGCGCGTTGCCAATGCACACCACCTGCTGCCCCACGACCAGATCATCGGAGTCACCGATCTTCGCGACTTTAATCTTGTCAAGCGTGTCGCCCGGGATGTCAGAGAGCGCCACTGAAACGACCGCCAGATCGTTGTCGTCGTCCGTGCCCTTCACAGCCGCCTTGCACATCTCGTCGTCCACGAAACCGACCGTGAGCTCCGTCGCCCCGTCCACTACGTGAAAGTTCGTCGCAATCAGCAGCTCGCTGTCGTTCTGTCCAATGATGATACCGGAACCGCAACTCTCGCTCTCATAGGTGTAGGTCCTGCCTCTGCCATCGCCCCAGCCGAAGCCGTACATACCGTACATGCCGAACAAATCCTGTACCTCCTGCACCGACTTGTTCGTGATGGACACGACCGCGGGCTGAACCTCACGCGCCACATCCTCCACGCCGGTGATCGTGCCGGTCACCTGCACATCATCCCCGTCTACTTCGGCCTCGTCTATCTTGCCCTGATCGGCCTCGTCCTCTACATCCTCAGCAGTCGACAGAAGCGTGTACTCTCCGCTTCCCTTCGGGGCATCCCCTTTATCTGCAAAGCCAGTCAGCCCCACAACAGCACCTGCTGTCAGTATCCCCGCACATAACAATGTAATCAATGTTTTCTTCTTCATGGAAATCCCTCCTTATATTGTAGGCCGCCGCCATGAAGTCCTTGCGGTCCATGAGCATTTAAATTCTCGTAACTGTTTTATGAAAGTTACGCTTTTTCTTATTTACAAACTGCATTATAAAAACTTCGTTTGACAGATTTGTGATGAATTTGTGGTAAATTTGTGAACTGTGAGGCCACGCATGCAATCCCGCAAAAGCCCTATTCTCAGCGTATTCTCAGCAGAATCATCTCCACAAAATCAAGCCGAACCATGTCACAATGTTTCTTCCGTTTTCAAATTCAATGCCTGCCTTCTCCGCCAGCAAAGGCACAACGATCCCATATCCTTCAATGCACGGAATCATACTGTCTGGATACCGGCACGCTCCGTCCGGATACGCGCATTTCTCACAGCGCGCGCAGGAATCCCCCGAGAGCGCCAAGGTGTCCAGCCCACAGTCTGCAAAAAGCGCCCGGATCTGTCCTGTTATGTGCTCATGTCCATGCCGTGTCCTAAGCGTCTCTTCCATATTCTCAATATCGGACACCTCCGCGATCGTCGTAAACACAAACATGCCCTCGTACTGCCCGCATTTCTCGCGGCACTGCTCTACCGTCCCGACTCCAGGCGGGCATGCCCAGCTCGTCCCATAGCGCGGGCACTCCTTCCGGCAAATATCCCTGACACGCTCTGAAAATATCAGTTCACTGCTCTCCAGCCACGCATACTGCACGACCGGAAGCTCAGACAAGCCTTCTTCTATTCTTTGCTGTATCGCTCTTTTTATCATCGTTTTGCCTCGCGATCTGTACATCTGAAAATAAGTATAACCAGAAATTATTTATTCTTCAACATCCTTTTTGTTACAAAAGAACTCCTTGATTTTTTTATCGATACTTGGTATCGTAGCATTCAAAGGACCTGCTGACGCATGTTTCTGTTTTCGTTAAATAATTCTGCCGATATTTCTACAAACTATTTCTACAATAATTTGATAGTCAGGAGAAATGATATGGGTTTCATTATAAAAGGATTTCTTGCCTTAATATGGCTGCTCGCTGTGCCCACGCTTTCCGGCGTTTTGTTCCTGCCCAGGAAAGAGACGCCCACGACAATTGAATGTCTTCTCACAGGATATATATTCCTGTTCTCACTGTTCGAGCTTTTGGTACTCCCTATGATTTATTTCAAGATCCCTCTTCATATTCTGGTCATTTGCTTTGGCGTTTTGACCGGGGTCGCTGCCCTGGCCGGCGCTTTTCGCCTTGCAAAGGATAAAAAGCCCCAGATGCCGGACATCCTCGGAGTTCTGCGCAACAGCTCCCCTTTTTTGTGGGCGGCGTTTTTCGTAATTGCCTTTCAGCTCGCCATTGTGACCGTCTTCGCGCACTTTGATGCGGACGACGCGTTCTTTGTCGCCGCCGGGACTACAGCGGTTCAGACAGACACTATCTTTGAGATCAGCGCGTATACCGGCCTTCCGTATAAAGCATTGCCGTACAGGTATATTTTGTCGCCGTTTCCAATCTTCCTGGCCGTCATCAGTCAGCTCTGCGGCGGTTTGCATCCTGCCATTATGGCACACACGATCTTTCCGCCGGTATTTCTGCTCTGCGTGTACTGCTGTGTATATCAGCTCGCACGAAAATGGTTCAAGGATGATCAAAACGCGCAGGCCATCTTCCTGTTTTTGACTGCTATGCTGTGTTGGTTCTCCGCGTATTCTGTCTACAATACTGGAAATTTTCAGATGGTACGATTGTGGCAGGGCAAGGCCGTCCTGGCTGCTCTTCTGCTGCCACTGATCTTCTATCTGTCCTCCTCCATCATTCTGGAAGAACAGCCGCAGTATTCCTGGTTTTTACTATTCATGGCAAATGCCAGCAGCTGCCTACTGAGTTCCATGGGAATCATTCTCGCACCGCTGATGATATGCATTTTTGCCTTCTTGGGACTGCTTCGCTTCCACAGCTTGAAACGAGCTCTATATGCCCTGTTCTGTTGTGTTCCGTCGATTGCTCTTGGTATGATTTACCTTTACATTCGAAGCATTATCTGATTGGAGGGATTCCATATGACTGATATAGAAAGAATCGGACTTTCATGGGAATGGTACTGGGGCAACGGATTTTATCAGTATCTTCTGCTTGCTGCCACCATTTACTTGCTCATTTTTCACAGAAAAAAAAGAAACGTTCGTCAAGTGCTCGCGTTTTCTGCCTGCCTGCTGTTTGTGTTCCTCTTTCCCCTTACTGCCAAATGCATTTTCTTGTGTATTGGAAGGACGGTCTACTGGCGGGTTCTCTGGCTTCTCCCCGCTATCCCTGTTATCTCCCTGGCAGCGACAGAATTCCTTCGCAGCGTACATTCCAAGTCCAGGCTCGCGCAGACTCTTCTGCTGCTGTTCTTCTGCGGCATAATCGCGCTGAGCGGCAAGGATATGTTGAGCGCTGGTAATTACACTCGAACCAACAACCGAATGAAAGTGCCCGATGACATCGCACATGTCGCCAATATGATCCACGCGGAGGCCGAAAAAGACCATTTAGATGAGGTTCTTGTCGCGGGGGACAATTATCTCATATCCTATCTGAGGGTATATGACCCCTCTATTCATCAGGCGTACGGCCGCGAATTAGGCGAAGTACTCAATCATCGTTGTTACCTCGTATATCGTCAATTCAGGCCCATCAAACGAAATTACCGGAAAATCGCAAAGCTGGCGAAAGCTGCCGACTGTAATTTTGTTGTGATCTCCGTGCCCGAAAAGAAAATCGATAGATTCGAGCAACGCGGCTATGTAAAGATTGGGGATGTCGGATCCTACTCTGTGTTCCAGCTGGAGCCCCAGTCTGCCAATTCCCCCTGATATTTCTGCAGGCAGAATCGCAGCCCGGTGCCCAGTATTTTACAGGCAGAATCACAGTGCGGCGCCCAGTATTTTACAGGCAGAATCGCAGCCCGATGCCCAGTATTTTACAGGCAGAATCTTAGTCCGGCATTCCACGCTTGCAGTCTACAGATACTGTTTCAACACCTGATAGAGAGCCGCCACCGGCAGGCCAACTACGTTGTTGTAGTCTCCCTCTATCGATTTGATCCACGCGGCAAACGATCCCTGGATCCCGTATGCCCCGGCCTTGTCCATAGGCTCCCCTGTATCTAGATATTTTTCTATCTCCTGCTCTGTCATCGGATAGACGTGGACCTTCGTCTCACAGGAGAAAACATGTTGCTTCACTTCCGCTCCGTCTTTTACAAGAACTGCCACTCCGGTATAGACAGAGTGCGTGCTGTCTTGAATCCGGCGCAGCATCTGCCGGGCGTGTTCCCGATCTCGCGGTTTCCCCATGATGTGTCCGTCTTGCCATACGATGGTATCCGACCCGATCACGATCCCTTCTGCAACAGACGCCGCCACATTTTCCGCCTTCTGAAGTGCCAGCTCTTCCACCACTTCGGAAGGAGACTGCTTTGTAATCTTCTCTTCCCCTTCACTCGGTATCACGTCAAACTTCAGCCCGATCTGCTGCAGCAATTCTCTCCTTCTGGGGGACGCCGACGCCAGTATAATTCTTTTCATTGAGGTTTGCCCTTTCTTTGCACTTCTTACTGTCTGATATAGATTCCCTGCGATTCGATAAACTCGTCGAGATCCGCGATCGTCTCCTCCGCCCAAGTCTCACTGACCTCTGGCTTCACGCCATCCGGCGCCTGTTGCCTTTCGACCTTTTCGCGCTCCGTTTTCTCGTTTTCCCTTGCGATCACTGCATCCTTTTTTTGCTTCTCCTCCGCCATGATTCATGCCTCCTCTTTCTTCTTTTTGCCACCTCTGGCTATAGCCCCTATTTCCAATCAATAATCAATTACCTTTCCGCCCTCAGATCACGGCATTTTCCGCTTTCCGATAAATCAAAACAGCAACGGCAGTACGACCCTCTGCCCCCTCGCAACCGGTCATACTGCCTATTTGTGTATCTTCTGATATTTTCCCAGATATTCACCTAAACATTTGCTCAATTTTCTCAAATACTTATACACAATTCTCTCTTTCGGACATCCAAGATCAAGCGTGGCGATCAGCCCTTCCAGAAGCCTTCCTGTCCGAGCTCTGTCATGCGCACACGGCCCTTGAACTGGAGCTCCGGGTTCTTGATACTCACCCTGGTGCCGCCCGGAACCGAGGACGTAATAAATGCGTTTGATCCGATCGTCGCACCCTCGCCGATGACTGTCTCACCTCCGAGTATGGATGCTCCGGAATATACTGTGACATTGTCCTCCAGCGTCGGATGGCGCTTGGATCCTCGCAGATTCTGGCCCCCTCTCGTGGAGAGCGCGCCAAGCGTCACTCCCTGATAGATCTTCACACCGGTGCCGATCTCGGTAGTCTCACCAATGACAACACCTGTGCCATGGTCGATGAAAAAATAACTCCCGATCGTCGCTCCCGGGTGAATATCAATTCCGGTCAAGCTGTGCGCATGCTCCGTCATGATCCTCGGGATCATCGGTACACCCAGAATGTGCAGCTCGTGTGCGATCCGATACACCGTGATCGTGAAGACACCCGGGTAGGAGAAGATCACCTCGTCTGTGTTGAACGCCGCCGGATCGCCGTCATACGCTGCCTGTACATCCGTCGCGAGAATCGCGCGCAGCGCGGGAAGCCGTTCCATGAACGCATTGATGATCTTCTCTGCCTTCTCGCCCGCCTCCTGCTCACTCGCCGGAAGCTCTGCCCTGTGGTACAGCGCTTTGGTCACCTGCTTCGTCAACCGATACTGAATATCCTCCAACAGTTCGCCTATATGGTATTCGATGGAATCCTGTTTGAGATTCTTGAGCTCAAAAAAACCCGGAAACACGATGCATCTGATCTTTTCAAGCAGATCGATAATAATCTCATTATTCAGCCTGTGCTTCGTGTCAATGCTGCAGATCTGCGGGTATTCCTGATAGCTCTCCAGAATCTCTCCCACCAGCCTGTCGATTCTCTTTTTGCCTGAACTTTGCATCGCAGGTTTTCCTTTCTATCTGTCTAGACCGGGCTTTATTCCCTGCATGATAAAACCACTCCAGGTTTTATCATTAATATGCCATATTGCAGATCTGGTAAAGCATTGCCTCCGTCACTTCATAGGGTACATTGCGCAGCTTTGATTCGTTGGACATAATCCCTTTGACTGCCCGCGTCACCAACTCGTCATCGGCCTCCAAAGGCCCAATCAAGTTGTGCATAAACGCGGAGAAGTATTGCATATCGGGGAACCCGATCAATCCAAGCACCTTCTTGCGCAGCAGCGGGCCGGCCATCGAGAGATAACCCGGCAGAAAATATCCGACCGCCTTCCCATGCGGCACA
>CANQEB010000114.1 GCA_947594085.1 uncultured Lachnospiraceae bacterium
CAGGTGAAATTTTTCATTCCCAAGCAGCTCGCTCGGGTTCGGGGGCTGCTGCCCCGCGAACATGATGTAGAGATCTTGCACGCTCGTCCGGTATATGATGTCGTCCATGGAACTGCGTCCGATCAGATAATGGGTTAAGCCGTACTCCGGTTTTCCATGCCTGATGTGTTTCTGCATGACGGATTTTCGCAGATCGGCGTCGATCAGGAGCGTCTTCTTTCCATTTTCAGCGAAGGCGCACGCCAGCTCAAAGCTGATGGTCGATTTCCCGTCCCCGGGCAGCGCGCTCGTCACGCAGATCGCTTTCACGTCCTCGCCGGAGAATTCTATATTGGATCTCAGTGTTTTGAATGCCTCCTGTACCTGGAAGCTGTTCCGGCTCTCTCGAATCTCTATTGTCTCCATAATATCCTATTCTCCTCTGTCTCTCGTATCTGTATGGTATTAACGTTCAAAATGAATTCATTCTCTCCCCGCTCAGATACCCGTCATCTGATTTCCTGACCTTCCGGTTTGGTTCCTCCCAATACTCCTTTTTTTCTTCCTGCTGCCGGCCCCGGCTTTTCCTTTCTTTCGTGAGATTTTCCCTGCAGCGGGCGTCTCCATCTTCGGAATCATCGCCAGAGTAGAGAGATTCAGATATTTCTTGATGTCGTCCGAGCTCTTGATCGTATCATCCATGAGAAAACGTACGATCAGGGCTATAAACACAACCATAAATCCGATCAAAACCGAGACAACCGCCCAGATCTTTTTGGATGGCGACGACGGTTCATCCGGCAGGTTCGCTTCCTCCGCCACATTGACAGCCTCCACATCGGTCACGGCACGAATGTGTTTTGCCGCCGTCTCCCGGATGCTCGCCGCAATCCTCTGCGCCATCTCCGGGGAAGGATCCTCCACCGTGATGGAGAGAATGCGCGTGTCGGTCATGTTCTCGACTTCAACCCTCTTGCTCAGCTCTTTGTAATCGTCCTCCAGCCCGCATTCGCGGATAACCGGTTCCAGTACGTCCCGGCTCACGATCAGTGCCTCATAGTCCTTCGTCAATTGACTCGACATCTGCATATCACTGTACGTGAGCGTGCCGGTTGTCTGCTGGTTCAGAATAATGATTTTCGTCGTGGATTCGTACTTCGGTGTGATCACAAACAGGCAAATCCCCATACCGACTGCTCCCGTCAGAAGCATCGCCGCCAAAAAAAGATACCAGCGCCGCGCCATGTACAGAAACAGCTCTACCACATTAATTTCGATAACTTCTCGATTGTTATTCTGCATACATGTATTTTCCTCTTCCTTTTTCCCTTTCTGTCATATCCCAGAGGCATGTCTCACGCCAAAAGATTTGTCATTCTCAAAACAAAACCGTGCTTCACGCGCCCTCGCAGCTCCCACAGAGTGTGAAGAAACGCACTTTTTCAAAGCCGGGCAGACTTGTGAAGCGATGCTCTGTCTGAAATACTCAACCGTACGCCCGAGTCCTTCTCTCAGCTGGACAGTCGGCCCCCAACCCAGCTCTTTCTCTGCCAGACTGATATCCGGCTTGCGCTGAACCGGATCGTCCTCTGGAAGCGGCAGATGGATCAGCTTCGACTTCGCGTCAGTCGCCTGCAGCGTCAGCTCCGCGAGCTCAAGCATCGTGAACTCTCCGGGATTGCCGAGATTCACCGGCCCGGTAAAGCCGTCCCGGCTGTTCATCATCCGGATCAGTCCATCCACCAGATCGTCCACGTAGCAGAAGCTTCTGGTCTGCTCGCCGCTGCCGTAGATCGTGATATCCTCGCCCTTGAGCGCCTGCACAATAAAGTTGGATACGACGCGTCCGTCGTCCGGGCGCATCCGAGGCCCGTATGTATTGAAGATACGCACCACCTTAATGTCCACGCCGTGCTGCCTGTGATAGTCAAAAAACAAGGTCTCCGCCATGCGCTTTCCCTCGTCGTAGCAAGAGCGCAAACCATGCGGGTTCACATTGCCCCAGTATTCCTCCGTCTGCGGATGTACGGTCGGATTTCCGTACACCTCGCTCGTGCTCGCCTGCAGGATTCTGGCATGGCAGCGTTTCGCGATGCCGAGCATGTGCAGCGCGCCGAGCACGCTGGTCTTGGCTGTCTTGATTGGATCATACTGATAGTGAATCGGACTGGCCGGACAGGCCAGGTTATAGATTTGATCGCATTCTACATACACCGGCTCCTGGATATCGTGCCGGATAAATTCAAAATACGGATGGTTCATCAGATGCCGGATATTGTCCTTTCGTCCGGTAAACAGATTGTCCATACATATCACTTCGCTGCCCTGCTCCAACAGCTTTTCACACAGATGCGAGCCGATAAAACCAGCTCCGCCGGTGACCAGAATTCTATTATGCTCCATGTTTTATCCCGCTTTCTGCATCATTTATTTTTTCTTTTGCTGCCTCCACGGCGCACTGTCACTTTATCCAAACGACATGTTTTAATATTATAAAGTCATCCTGCTATATCAACAATCTTGGGGAAAAACTCCCATTTTATATATCACTTTATGCATTTTATCATACTATGTCAATACATTGTATTATTTTTTTAAAGATATAGGGGATTATGTATATTTAGTAAGTTAACTATAACACAGCAATATTTAAGAATAGGGAAAATGTCGGATTTGGTCGTTTTGATTCCGAAATTGGTCATTGGCGGCGACTATTTGACGCTTCTCATGAGCCGTACCAAGCTCAAAAAGCCTATGGCTTTCGCATAAAAAAAACACCGTCCCCGGTGCTCTTTCGTCATCGAAAACAGTGCTTTCATGCGCGATCAGGGGCTCGAACCCTGGACACCCTGATTAAGAGTCAGGTGCTCTACCAACTGAGCTAATCGCGCGTTCCTTATGAACAAATGTTATTATAATACAAGGTTTCTCAAAATGCAATCCACATTTTATACTTTTTTCATTTTTAAATTCCACTTTTTTTAGCTTTTTTTCACAATTTTAACCCTTGAATCCAGACTTGAAATCCTCTATACTGAATTTAATTCGTCAATTGACCGAGTGCAGAGAGGGGCACGGTTCCCTTGGAGCTTGCCTACAATTTTGTCTACATGGCTATATGCAGACATATACCTGGCAAAGAAAGGTATTTCCGCTATGAGCAAGAAATCAGTATCCCAGAAGCAAAATAACATGAATTCCACCGAATCGAGGGCGCCCTGGCCAAATCAGAATCCGGAGAGCGCACAGACTCTCGGCGATATTTCCTCTGACACTTCCTCTGTATCTTCTCAGCGGAAACAGCGCTTCATAAAGAACAACCAATATTTCACGATCTGTATTTACGCCGGCGTCATGGTGCTGATCGCCGCGATCATCTTCAAGTGTGTCATCGACTTTGACAAGACCAAGGCATGGTTCGGACAGATCATCGGCATGCTGTCGCCCTTTATCCTGGGCGCGCTGCTCGCGTATGTGCTCAACCCGATGGTGCACATGTTTTACCGCGGTATCGGCAAGCTCTGTGATCGCCTGAAGCTCAGGCTGGGACACGGGCTGCACACGGGCCTCGCAATTCTGATCACCTACATTATCGTGATCGGCTTCGTCGTGCTCACGCTGCTGTATGTGTTCCCGGAGATCGCCAAGAATCTCGTGGATTTCGTGAACTATTTGCCGACTGCCTACAATACCGTGCTGGACATGCTGGCCCGCCTGCAGAAGCGCTTCCCGAACCTTGAAATCAGCATGATTCGGGATTATCTGGACGACGCAATGCCGGAGCTCGCCTCGTACCTGCAAAACTTCGCGACAAACATGGTACCGGCTCTCTACACGATCTCAATGTCGATCGTCGACTGGGTCGTCAATCTGTTCGTCACCTTGATTGTGTCGATCTACATGCTGTACGACAAGCGTCGGATCATGCATGCCTCCTGGCGTCTGATCTACGCGTTCCTTCCGAAGAAATACATTCCGGCATGCCAGGAAATCCTCTCCGAGTGCAACCGGCTGTTCAGCAGCTTCGTCGTCGGCAAATTTATCGACTCGCTGATCATCGGGATCCTCTGTTTCATCCTGATGACGATCCTGCAGCTGCCGTACACGCTGTTGATCAGTATCGCAATCGGCGTCACGAACATGATCCCTTACTTCGGCCCGTTCATCGGCGCGATCCCCGGCATTCTGATTATGCTGTTTATCAGCCCGCTTCAAGCGTTTATCTTCACGATCATGATTCTGTGCCTGCAGCAATTCGACGGGCTGATCCTCGGCCCGAAGATCATCGGCAATTCCACGGGCATGAAGCCTCTGTGGATCATCTTTGCCATCACGATCGGCGGGCATCTCGCCGGCCTCATCGGCATGTTTCTCGGTGTCCCGGTTGTCGCGATCCTCAGCTATCTCTTCGATCTGTATCTCGCGCACCGGCTGTCCAAGAAAAAAATCTCCGACGCGATGGTCGAGAGCGTACTGCAAAAAATGGAGCTGGACGACTAAGTCCGGCTCTTCTTATGTCCCATATTCTCCAGCAGTTTCTTCACTTCCTCGAGGGAACACGATATCTGCAGGATCTTTTTGTGTATATTCGGCTGGTCATATGTGAGCCGGTACAACTTTTTTCGGATTCCACTTTTTCGCATAGAAACCTCCGCAGAGCGATTACTGTTTGCCCTATGAACGGCAAAGCAGCCTCTTCTGTCATCATTATACTATGCGCGAACCCCCAAAAGTTCAATCACTCCTCCCTATGTCTCCTGCCAAGCACTACCTTGCAGATTGGATTGCCCTGTGACGAAAATCTCTCCTCGTACTCAGTCATAATGTTTCCCTGTACCATCTGCTCGTCGTGGTGCAAATCAAATGTGCACTGCTCCACAGTCCACCCGGCCGCATCCGCCTCTGCTAGCGCAAACTCAAACAGTGCCCGGTTGTCCGTCTTGAACTCCACGCGGCCCTCGCGCGTGAGAACACTATCGTACCGCGCCAGAAACTCCCGGCTCGGCAGGCGACGCTTTGCATGGCGATCCTTGGGCCACGGGTCAGAAAAATTCAGATAGATCCCGGCAACTTCTCCCTCCCCAAACACCTCGGTAAGATCCTCGGCCTCCATGCGCAAAAACAGCAGATTCGTCAGCTGCGGGTTCTCTCCGCGCTTTTCCAGGGCACGCAACAGCACGCTCGAAAATTTCTCGATCCCCACGTAATTTCGCTCGGGATGACGCAGCGCAAGCTCCGTAATGAAACGGCCTTTCCCCATGCCGATCTCCAGGTACAAAGAGTGGTCATTCCCAAATACCTCGCTCCAGTGTCCCTTCTTCTCTCGCATCACATCCTCGTGCACCACATATTCGCTCGCGGCGATCGCCTCGCGCGATCCCGGAATGTTTCTCAGTCTCATATCGGATTCCCCTCGTTGCTATCGTCATGCTCCGCGCCGGATTTGAAGGCCTTCAGCATTTGCAAATAGTTTAATTGATATTCCCCGTAAGGTCAACCTCAAATACAGCCCCACGGAGCATGGTTACTTTTTGCTTTATTTCATGAATTGAAAAGCACGAGAACAATCCATCCTCAATCTTCTCCCCCGGTCTTCTCTGTCTTCCGGAACACAGCAACCATCAGCATGGCAATCACATAACCCGGATACGCCAATCCGTACAAGCCCCAGAGCCAGAAGAAATAATTCGACAGCATCGTGAGTGCCAGCGGAAACAGCATGATCACCACCATGCAGAGGCTTCTCGGGAAGAACGCAAAGGAAAGAAGAAATGCATTCTTCACAGTCTGTTTCAGCTCATTCTCATATCTGGCAAGCAGCGCAAAAATATAGTTGCTGACCATCACCGTCAAAAGCAAAATGGCGACGATGAGCACGAGCGATATTTTCTTCATCATGCCATAGCCGTCCAGTATCCCCTCCCTGAGAAGATAAAAATTATACAGATACACAGCTATGATCACCAGATCGCAGAGCCATACCTTCGTAGCCTTTTTGAAATTCTCCCGGAACGCCCGGAAAAAACCCCTGGTGAGCGCGCCCTGGTCGTTCTCAGCCATCCGCAGCAGCAGATAGTACATCGCTGAAAACGACGCGCCCGCCGTTACGACGGGCAGCGCACATATCAGAGTCAGAATATTGACCCATATCAAATCAACCAGTTTCCCGACGGTGCGGAAAAAGAGGTTATCCATACTAAACAGATGATCCATTAAACTTATCCCCTAACACCGCCCAGCACGACCGACAAACTGTCGGATGACTGGTCGTCTCATTGCTCTTGTTCCTATTATCCCTTGACGCCGCCAAGCGCTACACCGGCGATGATGTACTTCGACAACAGGAAGTAGACGATGAACAGCGGGAGCACCGTCAGCGTCAGACCCATGTAGATCGAGCCGTGCTCCGTCTTGTAGATATCACCCTTCAGCAAGCTGACCATGATCGGCATCGTGTACTTCTCCTGTCTCGTCAAAAGAATCAACGGCAGGAACAGGTTGTTCCACGAACTCACGAACGAGAAAATCGCCTGCGTTGCGATCGCCGGCTTCATGATCGGAAGTACGATATGGTTGAAGGTGTAGAACTCCCTCGATCCATCGATCCTCGCCGAAGCCACGATATCCAGCGGCAGAGCCGAGATCATGAACTGTCTCATGAAGAAGACCATGGTCGGCGCCGCAATCGACGGCAAGATCAGCGCCAGGAAATTGTTCGTCATGTGGATCTGGTACATGAACTGATAGAAACCGATACTCATCACCTGTGCCGGAATCATCATGATCGCCATGATAAAGGTAAAGAACGGCTGTCTCAGCTTCCAGGTATACACGACAACCGCGTACGCTGTCAGCGTGGAGAAGTATACCGCGCACGCCGTAGAACCGGTCGAAATGATCATGGAGTTCAGGAAGCCCCTAAGCGGGTTGAAACTCTTACTGGTCAAAATCTTAAAGTTGTTCAGCATATACGTGGAAGGGATCAGCGAGATCGCGTGCTGCTGGATCTGCGTCGTGCTTCTCGTCGCATTGATCACCATCACAAGGAACGGCAAAATGCTGAGTATGGTAAGGATGGCACATAAAACGTACACAAATACCATAAATCCCTTTGAAGCCTTCTTGTTCGTCATCACGCCATCCCCCTTTCTTCCATCTTTCTCTTTTTCTTCAGTTCCTTCGCGACCTTCTTCAGCTGCTTGCGCTCCCGTACCTCATACCGATCCTGCATCAGGACGAATACGACAGCAGAGAGAACACAGATGATCAGGAACATGATGATACTTGCCGCTGATGCGCGGTTATACATATAGCTGCCGCTGAACGCCTGATTGTAGATGAACACGCTCGCGGTGAGGGTCGCATTATTCGGCCCACTCTTGGAAACAAGGAGCTGCGGGATATCGAACATCTGCAAACCGCCGATCAAGCTCGTCACCAGCGTGTAGATCAGGATCGTCCGCAGGTTCGGTATCGTGATGTAGAAAAACTTCTGCCATCCGCTCGCCCATCGATCTCCGCTGCCTCAAACCACTCCGGGCTCATGCCCAGGATACCGGAAATCAGCACGATCATCGTGTA
>CANQEB010000115.1 GCA_947594085.1 uncultured Lachnospiraceae bacterium
CCATATGCGCAGGCGGACTATGTTGCGGATCCCTTGCGCTATGGCACAAAATCTGTCGCGTACGTACAGAGCACACGGACGCCCGTGGAAGATTTTCAGGAGTTTGTATTGCGCAATATTGCGAGGCTAGACTGCATAGACCTTGTGATTGACGATCTGAAATTGAAGACCGATCTGTGGAAGCTGCTCGAGGAGAAGAGATCGGACGTTTATATCACATCCTCCGTTGGTCAGCTTCTGGAGATTTCCTACAAGGATTGCGGAAAGCATTCCGGAGTGCGCTTTGTGCTGGAGCAGCTTGGCCTGCCGCGCGAATCGCTCGCCGCGTTCGGAGACGGAGACAACGATGCGCATATGCTCGAATATGCCGGGATTGGGATCGCAGTGTCGAACGCGTCCGAGGCTTGCAAGGCGGCTGCAGATCGGATCACGCTGTCAAACGATGAGGACGGCGTCGCGCGGGAAATCTTCCACATTCTTGAGGAACAGGGCGATATTGAACTCAAACAGTGACGCAGGATATTCCTTTCGCCTCAAAGCGGATAAAAAACAGTTGAACTCGGCACAAAAAGCGACTAAAATCGCATTGTGACGAATGTACTACACAAAGGTTTTTCATAAAAATTACAGTTGACAGAGGAAATTTTACTATGTTCGGACTGGGGACTTTGATCAACACTGCAGGTGTTGTGGCGGGCAGTGCCATAGGGCTTTTGCTTCGCAAGGGAATAAAACAAGGAATGCAGGACGCGCTGATGGCCGGCTGCGGTGTCGCGACGATTTTCATCGGGACGGCGGGCGTGCTGCAGGGCATGATCGAGATCGTGGACGGGAGCATTCAGACAAAGGGCAGCATGCTATTGATCTTTTCCCTTGTGCTCGGCGGACTCTTCGGCGAGTTTATGGATATCGAGAAGCGCATGGACGCGGTCGGAGAGAAGCTGAAGAGCATGTTCCACGCGGAGAAAGACGCGCGCTTCGTGGAAGGCTTTGTCAATACGTCCCTGATCATCTGCGTCGGGGCGATGGCGATCGTCGGCTCGATCCAGGACGGCTTGAGCGGCGACGCGACGATGCTCACCGCGAAGGCGGTGCTTGACTTCGCGATCGTGATCGTGCTGGCGTCCACCTACGGTGTCGGCGTGATGTGTTCGGCGCTCGCGATCCTGGTCTACGAAGGCGCGTTGACGCTGATCGCGCATTTTGTCGGCAATTTCATCAGCGATGCTTTGATCGCAAATCTGTCCTACATCGGTTCCGCGCTGATCTTCTGTGTGGGCGTGAACGTCGCCTTCGGAAAGAAATTCCGAGTCGGCAACATGCTGCCGGCACTGCTTGGGCCGATTGTGTATGCGCTGATCTGGTAGAGATGCAAAATATTTGCACCGTGAGGCTAAAAAATTTTGCTTCGCCTGGTTCGTTTCTGTATATCTGGAATGACAAAAATGCCGGCTGAAAAAGTGATAAAGTCAGTGGCAAAAATGCTCAGAAAACCGGAAAAAACAGTTGACTCTGCCTGGAAAATATGTTATTTTATCTAAGTATGCCGCACAAAGAGGTACAAGCGCCCACGGGCCACCGAATTTGGCGAGTAATGATAATGGGAGGTGCCATATGTACGCGATTATTGCAACAGGTGGTAAACAGTACAAAGTAGCCGAAGGCGATATCATTAACGTAGAAAAGCTTGGTGTAGAAGCTGGCGAGGTTGTAACGTTTGATCAGGTGCTTGCAGTAAGCAATGACGGACTGAAGGTTGGCGCTGACGTTGCAGGTGCAACGGTTACTGCGACGGTCGTGAAGAACGGCAAGGGCAAGAAAGTCATCGTTTACAAGTACAAGAGAAAGACCGGATACCACAAGAAGAACGGTCACAGACAGCAGTACACACAGGTCAAGATTGAAAAGATCAACGGTTGATCGAGATGATTCGGTTCACAGTGTGGAAATCAGGAGATCAGTACAGGGGCTTTGAGAGCCGGGGACATGCGGGTTACGCGCAGTCCGGCGAGGACATTATCTGTTCGGCGATATCAGCGCTCGCGATCAATGCAGTGAATTCTATCGAGGAGTTTACCGATGACGCGATTGAGATAGATCAGACCGAGGATGACGGGTATCTGCGGATGAGCTTTTCCGAAGCGCCCGGTGAGAGAGCAGCCCTGCTGATGGACAGCCTTGTGCTTGGAATACGGAGCATAGAGGCGGATTACGGAAAAGAATACATTACCTTAGAAGTTCAGGAGGTGTGATTATGTTGAAGATGAACCTTCAGTTATTCGCTCACAAGAAGGGTGTCGGTTCTACCAAGAACGGCAGAGATTCTGAGTCCAAGCGGCTTGGCGCGAAGAGAGCGGATGGACAGTTTGTAAAAGCCGGCAACATTCTTTACAGACAGCGCGGCACAAAGATTCACCCGGGTGTGAATGTGGGACGCGGCGGCGACGATACATTGTATGCAAAGGCAGACGGTATTGTTCGGTTTGAGCGAAAGGGAAGAGATAAGAAACAGGTTTCTATCGTTCCGGTTGCAGCAGAAGAATAAGTAATGCGGGCTTCAGATCATATGTGGTTTGAAGCCCTTACTTTTCATGAGAACAATGAGCGCGAGCCCGTGACTGAGCTGAAGCAGAGTGGTCCGAGGTTATATCGGTTGCTTATTGTCAAAACGACTATGAGGCAGGAGACATTATGTTTGCAGACAGAGCGCGAATCATATTACGCTCCGGCAAGGGCGGAGACGGACATGTCAGCTTCCGCAGAGAGCTGTTTGTGCCGGACGGAGGTCCAGACGGAGGCGACGGCGGCAAGGGCGGAGACGTGATCTTTGAAATCGATGAGGGGCTGAATACGCTTATCGATTTTCGACATCGCAGAAAATTTTCTGCAAAAGACGGTGAACCGGGCGGAAAACGGCGATGCCATGGCTCAAACGGTGACGATTTAGTGCTCCATGTGCCGGAGGGTACGGTTGTCAAGGAAGCACAGAGCGGCAAAGTCATCGCCGATATGTCCGGGACGAACCGCAGGCAGGTGATTCTGCCAGGCGGCAGAGGCGGCAACGGCAACATGCATTACGCGACAGCGACAATGCAGGCTCCGAAATATGCGCAGCCCGGCCAGGACGCGATCGAGCTGGAGGTGCTTCTGGAGCTCAAGGTCATCGCAGATGTTGGCCTTGTCGGCTTTCCCAATGTCGGGAAATCAACGCTTCTTGCCCGTGTCACGAATGCAACTCCGAAGATCGCGAACTATCACTTTACGACGCTTTCGCCGAACCTCGGTGTGGTTGATTTGGATGGCGGCGGTTTTGTTATGGCGGACATTCCTGGTTTGATCGAAGGTGCCTCAGAGGGTGTTGGCCTCGGCTATGAGTTTTTGCGCCACATCGAACGAACCAAGGTGATGATCCATATGGTCGATGCAGCCTCGGTAGAGGGACGCGATCCGGTGGACGATATTTTGAAGATTAATGCGGAGCTGGCGGCTTATGATGAAGCACTGGCGAAGCGGCCGCAGGTGATCGCAGCGAACAAAATCGACGCGATCTACATGGAGACGGACAGTGAGGATCCTGTACAGCGCCTGAAAGATGTTTTCGAGCCGCAGGGGATCAAGGTATTTGCGATCTCTGCGGTCAGCGGACAGGGGGTACAGGAGCTCTTGCACCATGTGCAGGCGATGCTCCGC
Organism: uncultured Lachnospiraceae bacterium; assembly: GCA_947594085.1. GTDB lineage: Bacteria > Bacillota > Clostridia > Lachnospirales > Lachnospiraceae > Choladousia. The sequence continues at coordinate 3,691 of CANQEB010000115.1, forward strand.
GAGCTTCCACAGGAGACCACTGTTTTCGAGCCGGAATATGATCCCAAGCTGCATTTGGCCGGAAAGCCACTTCCGTTCACCGTGGCAAAGTCGGAGGAAGAAGAGAACACTTATGTCGTCGAAGGCCCGCGCATCGAGAAAATGCTGGGTTACACAAATCTCGAATCTGAAAAAGGATTTCAGTTCTTCCAGAATTTCCTCAAGGAAAATGGCATTCTGGATGAGCTCGAGGCGCTCGGCATTCAGGACGGAGACACGGTCCGGATCTACGGGCTTCAATTTGACTATTACAAGTAGAGGGAGGATTTATGACAAGCAAACAGCGTGCCTATTTGAAAGGACTTGCCATGACGATAGATCCGATTTTTCAGATCGGCAAAAGCAGCCTGACACCGGAGCTCACTGCGGCAGTCGCGGAGGCTCTGGAAAAACGAGAGCTGATTAAAATCAGTGTGCTGCAGAATTGTATGGATGATCCGAATGAACTGGCCCAGACCATCGCTGAGCGCACTCATGCACAGGTCGTTCAGGTGATCGGCAAGAAGATTGTCCTTTATAAAGAAGGCAAAGAGGGCAAAAAGAAGATTGAGCTTCCAAAGGCTTCCAGAAAGCAAAATGTTTAAAAATACGAGGGACTGTGATGAGCGATACAAAGAGACTCCGTGTCGGCATTATGGGTGGAACATTTGATCCGATCCACATCGGACATTTGATTTTGGCCGAATGTGCCTATGAACAATTTCAACTGGATACGGTTCAGTTTCTTCCCTCCGGCAATCCTCCTCATAAGACCGACCGCACGAATGGGGCGTCCGATGAGGAAAGGCTGGAGATGGTAGTGCTTGCAATTCGCGATAACCCGCATTTTTCACTCGATGCGGAAGAAATGCGACGGGGCGGATTTACCTATACCTGCGATACTCTGGTTGCGCTCAGGCAACAGCATCCGGACACAGAATATTATTTTATTATTGGCGCAGATTCCTTGCTTTCGTTTGATACCTGGCGTAAGCCTGAGGTCATCAGCCAAAATTGTGTGTTGCTTGCGGCGGTGCGGGATCAGCTCTCTGTCTCTGCGATGGAACCGAAGATGGAAGAGTTTCGAGAGCGCTACGGAGCAAAAATATATCTTCTTCAGACCCCCAATATCGATATTTCCTCGACTGATTTACGTTTTCGGAGACAAGAAGGCCGTTCGTTGCGTTACTACGTTCCTGATGCCGTACTGAATTATATCGAGCAGAAGGATATCTATAATGACATAGTAATATGAATTGTCGCAGTGTTGAAAAATCCATTTTCCGCGTGGGGATGATACAGTATGGGCAGCTATAATATTCAAAAGATGCAGAAAAAACTCAAGAAATATATGGATGAGGCACGCTACATTCACACACTTGGTGTCATGTACACAGCGGCTTCTCTGGCTATGTGTCACGGGGAGGAGATCGAGCGTGCACAGGTCGCTGGCCTCTTGCATGATAGCGCAAAATGTATTTCAAATCAAAAAAAATTAAAGTTGTGCCGACAAAATGGTATTCCAATCTCGGATGCGGAGCAAAATGCCCCGTATTTGCTTCACGCGAAGCTTGGAGCCTACATCGCAAGGGAAAAGTACCACATCAAAGATCCTGAGATTTTGAGCGCAATCGAATGCCATACGACCGGCAAACCGGCTATGACACTGCTCGAGAAAATCATTTTTCTCTCAGATTATATAGAGCCTCAGCGCTCCAAAGCAGTGAATCTCGCTGAAATACGTCGGCTGGCCTTTCAGGATCTGGATCGTGCAGTTTACACGACAATGCGCGATACCTTGCGCTATCTTGAGCAGGAGGATGCAAGCCTTGATAATCAGACGGTAGTCGCATATAATTATTACGAAGAAATCATTCGCAGAAGGGAGGAATCATAAATGGCAGACAGCACAGCAAAAGCAATGGCTAAAATCGCATATGAAGCTTTGGAGGACAAGAAAGCAGTTGATATCACGATCATTGATATTGGTGAGATCTCAGTGGTCGCCGATTATTTTATCATTGCTTCCGGCACAAATCACAATCAGGTACAAGCTCTTGCCGACAATGTGGAAGAGCAGCTCGGTAAGGCGGGTTATCCTATGAAGCAATCAGAAGGATATCGCACAGCGAACTGGATCCTTATGGATTACGGGGATATCATTGTTCACGTGTTTGACGCGGAGAATCGCCTGTTCTATGATCTAGAACGGATTTGGCGCGATGGGAAGACGATTACAAAGGAAGATTTAGCATAATTCAGAGGTAGAAATGGCGATAGACAAATCATTTTTTATAAAAACGATACAGCGAAAAACAGAATTCATCGTGGCATACTGCGGATATACCAATATGCCCTTTGTCCAGTGCGATCCGGATACCTACAATGATCAGGCCTGGATTTTCGACTCGGAGGAGTTGCTTCAGGAATTTGCAAAGCCTTTTACAGAAAAGAAGATTCTCCTAAAGGGAATCAAATACTTGAACAAGGACTTTCTGGGCTTTTTCTCTCTGCTCTATACGATCGGGGTGAATGAACTGGTCTTCGTAAATCAGGCTGGCAGACAGCTTCTGGAGCTCGAAGAGCTGGTCAAGAAACCGGATTATTCCAGCCTTCCTCTGGAAAAGCAGCCGGTCCTGAATCCGGAATTGCAGCTTACCGGGCTATATTTTATGCAGGAGGCATCGCGCCCTGTTCCGATCGAGGAAAAGTCCGGACTGCAGGAGCTGGAAGAGGAGCTCGCAGCAAATTTAGCAAAAAGCAGATATATCCTTCCGGTTGAGCTTCTTCCGGAACCGGAATCTGACGCAGATAAGTTCAAACAGCGCAAATATCGCATCCCAATTCTCAAGAACAAGAATGGAGATATTCTGCAGCCGATCTTTACAGACATGCCAGAGCTCTCCAAATTCAACAAGGGGAACAAGTTCAAGGCACTTGTAATTCCGTTTGGTCATCTGTCAAGGCTGCTTGTAAAGGATTCTAAGGGCTTCGTGCTCAATCCGGCGGGATTTCATATCGCTATGCCCAAAGAGCTGATAGAAGGCCTTTTAAAAAGCTTTAAGACAGAAAATTGATCTTAGAAAAAGCGGAATACACCGAATACTTTCCCGAGGATCTGGAGACTGTCCACGATGATTGGATCCATGGAATCATTCTCAGGCTGTAAGCGATAGTGGCCGTTCTCCTTGTAGAAGGTCTTGACCGTGGCGGAATCGTCGACCAGGGCGACGACGATGTCCCCGTTGTGGGCGGTGGACTGTTGACGGACGATGACTCGGTCGCCGTCCATGATCCCGGCATTGATCATGCTTTCTCCCTTGACGCGCAAAATGAAAGACTGATCGTTCGGCATGTATTCTGCCGGAATTGGGAAATAGCTGTCGATATTTTGCTCGGCAAGGATCGGCTGCCCAGCGGCCACCGTGCCTACCACCGGGACATTCACCATCTCTCTGCGCAGCATATTGAAGGAGTCATCTAAGATCTCGATTGCCCGTGGCTTCGTCGGGTCCCGACGGATGTAGCCGTTCTTCTCGAGCGACTCTAAGTGGGAGTGGACAGAAGAAGTGGATTTTAATCCCACTGTTTGACAGATTTCACGCACAGTTGGCGGAAAGCCGCGCTCTAAAATCTCATTTTTTATATAATTGAGGATTTCCTCCTGCTTATTCGTGATCCTACCTGCCATGATATGTTCCTCCCGTACATATGTTTTTTTAAGTATAGCACATATGTTCTAAAAAAGCAAACAAATGTTTTCTTTAAGAAAAGGTTAATAAATACATTCATTTTGTT
>CANQEB010000116.1 GCA_947594085.1 uncultured Lachnospiraceae bacterium
ATTCTTAGTTGAGTGGAATCGGTACCCCTTCCGCATAAGGCGTGACAGAACCTTTACCATGCTGGTGAGCAAGGGCGTGGTAAGCTGGAGATAAGTATTTAGAATATAATCCTGTCAGAATATATCCCCGTCCAGTTCGACGATTCGGCTGACGGGGATTTCCGTCTGGTCCTCGAGCAGAAGCAGTTTGCGGTGATCGTCGATTTTCCTGAGTCGTCCGGATACGGTGAGATAGGCCCCGCCTGCTTTCTGAGCATCCGGCTGAAAATAGCGAACGGTAATCTGGGGAGAGGTCTCAGAGCAATGTTTGAGCTGGCGGATTTTTTGGTCAAGAATGTCCGCATAGTCCTCACCCGGCTCCTTTTCTGGCTCTGTGAGTCTGGCAGTCTCGCGGATTGCAGCACTATGGCCGGTCAAGGCTGCGAAAGGAGAAAATTGTGCCGCCCGGTCATGTTGTGACATATGTGGATGTCGATCAGACACATGATGGGGGAGATATAGGATATCGTCGTAATTTTTTTTCGAGCTGTCTGTCATGAAAGTGCCTTTCCATGTCGCACTGAATTTCAGCATTTTGTAAGAGCACAGCCTTCCAGTATGAAAAGAGGCTCTAGTTTCATTGAATTCGTGGCATTTCGTAAGTCTCGTTGTAGTTGAGTTCGTCTGATTGGATATCAGCGATCAGGCCGTCTGCCCAGCGAAATCGCAGATAGCGATAGACGACGTTATGCTCGCGCAGATAAGCGGAGGAGCTCAAAAGCGCATAGAGCTGTGTCGGTTTCACATTGTTTTCCTCGCACAGATCTTCCTCGGAGATCGGTTTCCCGTCGACAAAGAAGTTCGCAATGATCGTGGAGATATCTTCTTCGTAGGGAATCTCGTCAATGTCCATGACTACATAACTCGACTCCAGGTTATTGTAGGCGACCTGGATCAGATAGTCCTCATATGCGTCGATAAACTGTTCCGGGCCGTCGCCCACCCGGACACCATCGTTCGTCACTTCGTCGGTGACTTGAAACAATTCCTTCGGGGCCGTGGTTGCAGGCTTTTTCTCGCATCCTGTCAGGGACAGGAGAAGGAGAAGAATGAAAATTAAGCATAGTCTTTTCATTTCAAACAATTCCTTTTTGAAGCTTTTCGGCATAGAGTATAAGTGTGAATGGATAGCCGCTTATAAACAAAACAAAGGTTCCAAATTAAATTTAGCATATTCTGATATAAAAATGAACAAAAACTTAAATTTTTTTGAATATAGTTGACTTTTTATTTGATTTAGATTAATCTGTCAAATGGATTTTACAGATATAATTTTTTATGCAGAAATTCGGCTATTTGGGGAAGCCGAGCTGCGAGGGGACTTAGCAATGTTTAGGTTAAATCAAAAATATGGGGAGAGAATCAGGGAGAGGATCAAGAGCGAGCGTGTACAGAGGCGGATCGCCGTTCTGAATAAATATTCATTGATCTTTCACGTATTTCTCGCGTGCGGCGTATGCTTTCTGATCGAGTGGATATCGAGGCATTCCTTCCTGGAAGCCTGTCGTTTTGCGGTAGACCGGAATCTGGTCTTCCTATACAATTCATTGATCGTATATGCATCGTTGATGCTTGTGTACATATTTAAGCGCCGGGCAGTACTCCGGACGATTATCAGTGTCTTTTGGCTGTTTCTTGGCACCATCAATGGCTGTATTTTGGCGAAGCGTGTGTCTCCGTTTAGCTTCACGGACCTGAAGATGGTCGGCGACCTCTTCACGATGCAGAGCAATTATTTTACAGCCACGGAGGCTGTGCTAGTAATCGTGGGCGTCACGGCGGTAGTTTTACTGCTGATCGTCTTTTGGATCAAGGGTCCCAAATTCAAGGGGAAGCCGCATCGGGTATTCGGGGCGCTTATGATGGCAATGGTGATGATGATGCTTCCGAGGGTGACGAATGCAGCGGTGAGCAACCACATTCTTACGGAATACTTTGAGAATCTGGCACAGGGCTACAGGGATTATGGTTTCGTTTATAGCTTTTCTGCAAGCGTGCTGGACCGTGGAATGAGCACACCTGAGGAATACTCGGAAGAGGCGGTTCGCGACGTTCTGGCAAAGAGCGGACAGGAGTTGCCGCAGAGGGTTGTTTCTGACGAAGCTGAGACGGAGATGCCGCAGACGGAAGCGTCGGAGCGGGCGGCACAGGGAGCGCCGGTAGAAGCGTCGGAGCGGGTGGCGCAGGAAGCGCCGGCAGGAGCGTCGGAGCGGGCGGCACAGGGAGCGCCGATGATAGCTTCAGAGCCGGCAGCTACACAAGCGTCACTCATCGCTGAGCAGCGTGTGAAGACGACGGCTTCTGATGAATCGATGGCCGCTTTGGAGGGACCGCAGGCGTCTGGAGAATCAGGAACTGCCAACCAATTGAATACGGAGCTTCAGGAAGAAGAGAACAGCATTCCAGAAGAGACAGAAGCTTCGGAGCAGGAGTATCCGAACATCATCTGTATTCTTCTGGAATCTTTTGTTGATCCTGCGCAGATTCGCTTTCTTGAGACGAGCGAGGATCCGATTCCGAATTTTCACAGATTCTACGAGAATTATTCCTCGGGCTACCTCGAAGTGCCGGTGGTTGGCGCAGGGACAGCGAACACGGAATTTGAGATCTTGACTGGGATGGGAATGCAGTTTTTCGGTCTCGGTGAGTATCCATACAAGACGATCCTCAAGGAGACGAACTGCGAGAGCATCGCTTCGGACCTGCGTCCGCTTGGGTACGGCTCGCACGCGGTACACGACAATGGCGGCAATTTTTACAGCCGCAGGAACGCGTTTTCGATGATGGGATTTGACACGTTTACCTGCAAGGAAATGATGGACATTCGGGAGTACACGCCACTCGGGACGTGGCCGATCGACGATATTATGCTCGATGAGGTGGAGCGGTCACTAGACTATACCCCGGATCAGCCGGATTTTGTCTATACGATCACAGTCGAGTCACACGGCGACTATCCGAAGGAGCAAGTGATTGAGAATCCGGAAATCCGGGTCTCCGGCGTCGAGGATGAAGGCATGCGCTGGGCATGGGAATATTATGTCAACCAAATTCATCAGGTGGACGATTTTGTCGGAGACTTGATTGACATGCTCGAAAAGCGCGATGAGAAGACGTTCGTGGTCATGTTCGGTGACCATCTGCCGACGATGGGGCTGACGGATGAGGACATGCTGACCGGGAGCCTGTTCAAGACACAATACGCGACCTGGAATAATTTCGGTCTGGAGAAGCAGGACGCCGATATGACATCATATCAGCTTCTGGCGGATGTCACGGATGCGCTTGGTATCCATGAGGGGACGATGTTCAAATATCATCAGAGCCGGGACAGCGTAGCGAGTGAAGAAGAGTACCAGAAGGGGATGGAGCTTCTACAGTATGATATTCTCTATGGAGACCACTACGTATACGGTGGAGGCAATCCTTACCCGGCGACTGATCTTGTGATGGGTACGCAGGATATCGTTTTGGATCGGGTCCTGGAGATAAACGATTATTATTTCCTTATGGGAGAGAATTTTACGAAATGGAGCAAGGTGTACATCGATGACGCAAAGGTCAGCACGACGTTTCTTGGCTCAGGGATGTTGCGCATCAAAAAAGATGAGATGGATGAGGGCAGACATAAGCTTACTGTCTGCCAGGTAGGCTCGTCTGACTCGATTTTCAGGAGCTCCAATTCTCTGTATTATGTCAAGCAGCCAGAGGACGATACCGAGGAATGATGTTATTCTTTTATTAAATTTTGTTAAATAAAAATTAAAACTTGCAATAATTAATTAAAAGTTATATAATGTTGTAAATGCACCATATCGGACACAGCGTGTGTGCCGAGGGAGAGCAATATTGTAAGGAGGGTTTAGCGATATGAAAACGAGCGGGTTTTGGAAAAAAATCGTGAGTATGGTGCTTGCCTGTGCGATGTTGGGAACGACGTTTGCACAGTGCGCGATTGCGGAAGAGAATTTTGAGACAGAGACAGTTATTGAAATGGAGGAGGTCGCTCCGGCAGGGGAGACGATGGCTGAGGCGGCAGAAGTGCCGGAGAGCCAGGACGCGGCAGTGGAAGTGCCGGAGAGCCAGGATGCGGCGGCGGAAGTGCCGGAGAGCCAGGATGCGACGGCAGAAGTGCCAGAGAGCCAGGACGCGGCGGCGGAAGTGCCGGAGAGTCAGGATGCGACGGTAGAAGTGCCGGAGAGCCAGGACGCGACGGTGGAAGTGCCGGAGAGCCAGGATGCGACGGTAGAAGTGCCGGAAGACCAGGATGCATTGAAAGAGGCAGGAGACACAGCTACGGCTGATGCTGCGGAGGTTCCATCAGATCCGGATGCTGCTGCCCAGGGAAGCGCAGAGGTGTCTGATGTTGTCGTGGACGAGCCTTTGGATGACGTGGAAGTGGAAGATGAACCGGTCGTCATGATAGACATGATAGAGACGCTTGGCGGAGATTCGGGAATTGCGACGATCGCAGTGTCAGGTAATTTTACATATGAAGATGCGTCTGATGGCGGCGTAAGGATCACAGGCATGAATACAGCTATCACCGGTGGTGGTTTGAGTATTCCGGACACAATTAATGGCAAAAATGTGACAGAAATCGCTGCGAATGCGTTTGACAATGAGGCGTTTAACGGCACATTGACATTGCCGGCTTACCTGACGACGATCGGCGAATCTGCATTCGAGAATTGTAAGTTTACGGGATCACTCAGTCTGCCTTCAACGATAACAACGATTGGAAAACGCGCGTTTGCAGGCTGTAGTTTTACAGGTGAGCTTACTCTGCCGTCAAATGCGAGTGTTGGGGAGAGCGCATTTGAGGGATGTAGCGGATTTACAGGTACTCTTAAAATTCCGGCGGAAATGACGAGCATTAGCACAGCAGCGTTCAAGGGTTGTAGTGGCATTAAAACGTTGGGATTTCTTGGCGCTGTTGAAAGCATTGGAGCATCCGCGTTTGAGGGATGTAGCGGACTGTCAGGAACTCTTACGATACCGGGCAGTGTAACGGCCGTTGGCGCAGGTGCGTTTAAAAACTGCGCAGGTTTCAGCGCGATAGGTAGTTTTGGTGTCTTGACAAAAATTGCGGCATCTGCGTTTGAGGGCTGTACTGGCCTGGGCGGGACGCTTGCGATAACGGACAAGATTACGGAAATCGGGGACGGCGCGTTTAAAAATTGTACAGGGATTGATTGCCTGGATTTCTCAAAGAGCAGTGCTTTGACGAAGATAGGGGCATCTGCGTTCCAGGGATGTACCGACCTTAAGAACGGAAATGTGAATTACCCTGCATTTGCGGTTCCGGCAGGATTGCTTGAGATCGGAAATAGCGCTTTTAGTGGCTGCACTGGCATGACAGGTAAATTGAATCTTAGCAGCCTGACCAAAATTGGACAATATGCATTTTACGGATGTACAGGGTTTACGTCGCTGGTGCTTCCTGAGGAGCTGACCAGTGAAATGGAAATACACGCTCAGGCAGTCTATGACAACATCTATATCGATGAGGCGGAGACCCCGATAGAAGTGCAGACCGGAGATTTGATTGATCTGCCAAAGGTGTTTGCTGAAAATAAAAAACTTGAGTTGTTGAATCAGGTCAAATGGAGCTATCAGCGAAAGAGCGGGAGTGCAGGTCTGGATAACGAGGACAACAGCCAAAATCCCAATATCCCGAATTGGGTAGCAGTAGGTTCAGGCACTGTGACGATTACAGCTACCGCGTACAACGGAAAGACATCTACAAAAACCGTAGTGATCACCCCCACCAGTTCGACGACGGATACGATTGCACCAATCGTTAAGAGCATCAGCGGCGGCGGAGCGGTCGGAAAACCGGGCTCACTTGATCTCTCCATGACATTTGTAGAGATGAATAGCGGTATTGTGGCACTGAACGGTTACTTCTATAAGGTGGATGACCAGGGACAGAAGATTTCATTCTCGGCCAATTGGGAAAAGGAGCGCAAATTCTCAGAAGAGGTATCGGATATTTCTGTGGATGTGCCGGCAAGCACGGCAGACGGTGTCTACTATTTGGGCAGCTTGACGCTGAAGGACGGAGCAGGCAATGAGACGTCGTACACTTACGATTTGGGGACCGGGAAGTGGAAGAACGGAAAAGGTAACATTGTCGCAATTGATACATCCGAATTGGATAGAATAAGGGTTTATGATCGTTTTGACCGCGCAAGCTATGCGACCAGTATTTACATTACAGGTGCTGAACCATATTTCTCTAAATCTTACGCAGGGAAAGGATTGGTTATCACTTATGACGCGAGCAACCACAAAGTGCTGAAGGGCTGGATGCAGCAGGCGAAGGATAATGCGATCTCTCTTCTGCTGTCCAACGGTACGACCGAGTGGTCTATCCTGGGCACGGATATCGGTGCGGTAAGTGCTGACTTCGACTGTCTCGTCACAGTGGGAGGCCTGGATGCGGCCAGATACGGAAATTCCGATCCGGTGATGACTGTAAACTTTGCAGGAATCAGTGCTCTTCCGGGCGAGGCAATGGTACGGATCCGCGCAGACCAGATGAATGGGCTGTATGATCAGACGAACGCGATCTATGTCTACTCGATGAATGCAAATGAGACACTCACGGAGCAGGAAATCCAGGTGAGCTACCTTCAGAGCGGTGGTCAGTATTGGTATGAGTTTGAGGTGTCAAATGCTACGCCGAGTCAGCTTATCATGAGCGGCAAAAAGCTGTCCCTTAAGCCTGCGAACAAGGTGACTTCGATTAAGCTGAACAAGAAGACCCTTGGCTTGGTCAAAGGCAAGACGTATACTCTGAAAGCGACGGTTGGCCCGAGCTATGCCAAGAACAAGAAGGTTAAATGGAAATCCAGCAATACCAGTGTTGCAACCGTAAACAAGAATGGTAAGATTACCGCGAAGAAGTATGGCAAAGTGACGATCACGGCGACGGCGAAGGACGGAAGCGGCGTGGTCGCAAAGTGTAAGCTGACGGTCGGTTACAGGATCAAGTACAAGCTGAATAACGGAAAGAATAATAAGAACAATCCGAAGGTTTATTACAAGACCGGTATTGTATTGAAGAATCCGACCAGAAAGGGTTACAAATTCAAAGGTTGGTACACCGACAAATACTTCCGGAACCGGATTAAGAAGATTCCGAAGAGCTACAAGAGGAATTTGACCCTGTACGCGAAGTGGCAGAAGAAATAATGTAAGCGGCATCAGGGGTTGACAAAAAATTTTGCGCCTGTTATCATTGCTAAATGAATGGGCGAGGGCGTTCTTTCATGGAGGAAGAGCGCCCTTTTTTTATGGGTCGGATAGACCCTGTTGAGCGCGTTGGAGTTTCTCAGCAGAGAAACAGAAACGTGCTCAACGTTAAACCA
>CANQEB010000117.1 GCA_947594085.1 uncultured Lachnospiraceae bacterium
GCTCCGAAGCGCAGATCGGTCCGTTGAAGCCCAGCAGAAAAGTCGCCGGAAGCTTCACGAGGCTTAAGTGGAATGCAGCAAACACAAGGCCTGATATCACGGCCGCCAGGAGACATCCTCTACGCTCCCGGCGGTTATTCCCTGCGGATATCGCTTCCGCTGTGGAAATCGTCCCTGTAAACGCATTTTTCCCCGCCATCCCGACAAAATGCTCCCGCAGACTCCCGAACAGATAGCCGCGGAACAATATTTCCTCGGCGACTGCCGGCATGAGTGCCATCACAAGGAGCAGCAACGGCAACGGCTGTGCAAGAAGCCCCTCGTACGCTCCTTCCAGATTTTGCGTACTCTCCGGCAGAAGGTGGATTGCGATCATACTACAAAATAATCCGAGCATGTAGACGCCCAAATACAGCAGCGTTCCACCTATGCAGGCTTTCGCGGACGGCCTCTGCAGTCGAAACAGGCTGCGCGCGTCCGACTTCATGTACCAGACGACAAAGAGCGGAACTGCCAGAATAATAAGCTCTGTCACAACCGTCCCCGCGAGCATGCTGCGCACCGTCACTGCCATCCCGACATAGAGAACAAGCAGAAGGACTACCGCGGTGCCAATCGTCAAATCACCTATGCCTGGGATAGTCCCCCGGCGAATCTCCGAGCGCTTCTGGAACAGCTTCATCCCGCGGAAACCGTCAGAGAACAAAATGTCCTCGCTGTTGTACAGCCGTGCCAGGATCCAGACAATCACGACACTGTAGCCAAAATTCACCAGAATCGTCGTGCCGACCAGCCCGGCATCGAACTGCTGCGCGATGATCTGCTTCACCATCAGCGAAACATTCACGATCGGGATCAGCGCCGTCCGGTAGTCCAGACGCACCGATGGAAGCATCGCCGACATCGATCCGAACATCACGACCAGCAGCACCGGCGTGATATAGTTGTTCGCCTCCTTGAAGCTCCGCGCGAACACGCAGAAGCACATGCACAGCGCCGTCACCAGAAGCGCCGTCACCAGAAGCGTCACGACAAGCAGCGGAAGCTGACTCAGAAGCGCCGGGAACGAGAAGTCTCCCATCTGACCCGCCAGCTCCGGCGAGAGCCCGAACATCAGAAACAGCACGGAACCCCCGAGCGACAGAAGCGACAGCACGGCCGTCACACAGGCAAAAAGCGCCACGGAGATATATTTGCTCACTATCATCTGAAAGTTCGTCACAGGGAGCGTCAGAAGCGTCTCCAGCGTGCCGCGCTCCTTTTCTCCCGCCGTCGCATCGATCGCTGGATAGACCGCTCCCATAAGGATCGTGATGATCAGAATCATTCCGATACTCCCGCCGATGTCCATGCCAAAGCTCTCCGAGGCCGGTGTCAGATCTTCCTCCTCGCACACGACCGGATGCAGAAATTCTTCATCCAGCCCTTCCGCGCGCAAGTTATTTGCAAGAAGCTGATCACCGTATTTCCCGAGCAGATCCGCCAGCGCATCGCTTGTGTAGGAAGACGTCTCGTCAGATGATGTGTACTGTACCGTCACATGCCACGCTCCGTTTTCCGCCTTGGAAATCTCCATCCAGGCGTCGGTCGATTCTTTTACTCTGTCCTCCTCTCCTGCTTCCGCAGGAATAAAACTCAGCTTGACCAACTCATCTCCGACTCCCGCATCGGTTGTATCTTTTCTGTTTTCTGCATCGACTGTATCCTTTGCATTTTCTGCATTGACCGTATCTTTCACATTTGCCTTGTCGCTGTCTACCTCTTCGTTCTCCGGATACAGGCTTTGCAGCTCATCTATCATCTCCTGGTACTCGGCCGAATATCCAACGGTGTGCTCTTTGCTCTCCTGGCTCTGCATCATGTAGCTGAACGCAAGCGACATTCCGATGATAATCAGAGGGTACAGCAGCACCGGCACGACCACCATCATCACAAGAGTTTTCTTGTCACGCAGAATGTCGAGCACTTCCTTGCGCACCAAGGTCCTTACCTGTCTCATTCGGACACGCCTCCCTTTGCAAATATTCCGCTTTTCTCTTTATTCCCATTGTTTCCATTATCGCCCACGTCTTTATCCAATCCCGAAATCTGCCCGTCGTAAATAGAGTGGAAAGCCTCTCTCAAGCTCGCCGTCCCGGTCTGCACAAGTAACTCCTGCGGCCTCCCCTGCGCCACAACCCTACCGTCGCAGATCATGTAAATCCGGTCGCAGAGGAACTGCGCTTCCTCCAGATAATGAGTCGAATACAGCACCGTCTTCCCGTGCTTCTTCTGTTCTTTCATGAAGTGAATGATTGCGTCCGCACTCAGGATATCCAAGCCGAGCGTCGGTTCATCCAGAATATAGATCTGAGGATCCGCCATCAGGCAGCGAGCGATTGAGGCACGCTGAGTCTGTCCGGTCGAAAGCTTCTCGATCCGGTTATCCAGAAACGATTCCATGTCCAGCACGCGCGAGATCGCCGCTGTGCGCTCCTCGATCTGCCTCCGGTCCAATCCGTACAGCTCTCCAAGGAAGCGCAGATATTCCCGGATAGAGAATCGCGGATAGAGCTTCGTATTGCCCGACAGATAACCGATTGCCGCTTTTTTATCTGTCTCCTTTTCAATCCTCACGCCTTCTTGCGCATCCGTCAACCGGACTTCTCCGCTCGTCGGTGTCATCAGCATTCCAAGCATCCGCAAAAGCGTCGTCTTCCCTGCGCCGTTCGGGCCGAGAATCCCGATAATCTCCCCCGGCTGCGCCTGCAGCGACACATGATCCACTGCCAAAAAAGACTCCTTCGCCGTCCTTCGTCCTTTCTTCACACTGCGTTCAAACTGCTTGCACAACTCTATTGCCTCAATCATATACTCACTACCTTTCCAGGCACATGCCTTCCTTTTGTACAATCATCATCTTTTTGCGAGCGCCTTTTGCTTCACATACAATCCACGCTTCGAGCAAGCTCATCCCTCACTCTCGTCGTCCTCCCAGAACAGCTCGTCCAGTCCTTTCCCAAGCACGCGGCAGATCGCCCTGCAGAGGCGTATCGTCGGATTGTAATCGCCCTTCTCGATCGCGTTGATCGTCTGTCTCGACACATGCACCGCGTCCGCCAGCTCCTGCTGCGACATGTCCATAAGCGCCCGCGCCGCCTTCAGTCTCAGATTCTTCATGCCTCGCCTTCATCCTCCCATGCTCCGCCTTTCCTGTATTTCAGCGCAAGCTCTGCCATAACCGTCAAAGCCATTGCGGTGCAGAAAAGGTTCAGACTGTTGATCTGCAAAACGCCGTCCACTACCATCTCCCCCGCGCAGATACTGACAATGGAGAGCGCCAGATTCACAAGCCCGACCAGCGCAAATATGACCTTCAGGCGTTGCTGATTCTCATTCAGGGAGAAATACGCGTCGTGCCAGATGCAGTAGGAAATGTGCACCAGCAAAGACAGGATGATGATCAGCCCCATCGCGGACGCAGCACACAGCGGGAGCTGCTCGAAGCCTGACGTCAGAACCGCGTAGACCGCATCGCCGATCATAAATGTGAAAAACCCGTACTTGTATCCCTGTCCCCTAGCGGCCATCTGACGCTCGTCATATTCACTGCGTGGATTACCGTTTGTCTTCGTAATCATTATAAGGATCACCGCGATCAAAAGCCCGCCTAATATCCCTGTCAGGATACCCAACATTCTATAAAAATCCCTGCCCATCAAATACCAGCTCCTCTCTGTTTGTCTCTTTTGATAGCAGTATATATCTGCAATAGCATTTTGTCAAGTATATTTTACATATTGTAGTGAGAAAAATCCCCAGATGTATGTCGGTACATCCGAGGATTCGCCTGTTCTCTCAATTTTACTCCGATTTTATTCCGATACTGATTGAAATGTAATCTCAATATCGCACACTTCCGGAATCGTACCAACACGCATGTTCGGCCCGAAAAGCCCCACGCCAGAGGTCACAATGTTGTGCATATTTCCCTTCTTTATGTAACCGCAGGCGTTCTCCCAGACCAGACGACAGGTCAGGTTCAGCGGAAATACCTGTCCGTCGTGCGTGTGTCCGCACAAGTCTATGTCGACGCCGGCGTCAGAGAGCTCCTGCAGTTCCTTCGGCTCATGGTCGATAACGATCAAAGGCTTTGCCGGATCCAATCCTTCCGTGATCTCCTCCGGCGTCTTTCGCTGCCTGATCCCCCTTCCGGGCCGCTCCGCATCCGGTCGCCCATACAAATAAAAGCTGTCGTCGATCAGCACATATTCGTCACGCAGTAACCGGATGTTCGACTTTTCCAGAAATTCGTCCATCTCCGGACTGCTCACCTTTTCTTTGCTGTTCCCGCCGAACGTAAATCCCGCCAGAATTTTCTCCTCGATGTCGTGATTCCCGTAGCAGGCATACACGCCATACTTGCTCTCGATTCCCCGCAGGATCTCGCAGAGCCGTTCCTCATCCTCAAGTGCCTCATACTCATTGTCAAAGATATCGCCTGCGATTACGACCAGATCCGGCTGGATCGCGTTGATCTTCTTCACCATATTCTGCATGCGTATACACCCGATGTTGTAGCCAAGGTGCATGTCGGCGACCAGCGCCACCCGCAGCGTATCCAGCTCTCCGCCGTCCTTCGGAACCTCGACCTCATAGCGCGTCGTGCGGATCACCCGCGCGTTCAATACGCCATAGGTGCTGACGCCCGCAATGATCAGAATACAGAGCGCTCCCACACAGGCGAAGACCTTCCGCGAGCGGAGCTTCTCCTGATCGATCCGCTTGCATCGCTTCAGGATCAGGGCGATCAGATCCGCAGCTCCAACGGTCAGCACCGTATACAGCATCACGCCCAGCCAGTAATTACCGATCAGCTTCATAAGGCGCTCCAGCTTGCCGTTCGGGAGAAAGAAGCCCACAAGCATCGCGGATGCGACAAACAGATAGAGTAATACGACCGTCACCCTCACCCAGATCTTCGCCAGAATCCCGTGGCAGGCTGCCATCCACTTAAAAAGCCTGTGAAGAAGATATACGCTCAACAAAATGTAAAGCGGTGATAAAAGTAAAGCTCCCATGACCTGTTGTTCCTTCTATCCTACCAGTTTTTCTCTTTCCTGCACTGCAATCGCACCGCTACAGCTGGCTACAAACCATTTCTTTCCGGCAATTGCAGAGGGCCAGATGAATCAATTATACCTGAAAATGAAAATATTGCAAACACTTTCCTCTTTTATCTCACAATTCTGGAACGAAACCATCAATCAAGTCCGGCGTTACTGTCCACTCTGTGACCGGCTGCCTTTCGAAGCAAACTTGTTCATCTAATCGTGTCTCCAGTCAAATATATCTTAAGTTCCTATCCTTAAATCAGTATTCGTTATCGACGAAAAATATATTTCCCTTTTCCGCTTCCTGCCACTGCATGAATAATGTGTAATTCATCGCACATCCTTTTGATGTATGACGTTGCAGTAGGTTCGGAGCAGTCTAATACCTCTGCTATCTTGGAATTTCCAAATACTTCTAATTCAAGCTGCTCATATATTTGAATCAATTTACGTTTTGTACTGGATGAATACTGTGAATCCATAATTATTTGCTTAATTTCTTGGGTTTCACTCTCAATCTCAACTTTTTTCTTGGGTTTCGTGTCATTCTTTATTTCCTGGTACTCTTCATTTACCGGAATCACAACAGAAGTAACATTGTCTGCAACATCAAAGGTTTTATAATACAAGGCTGGAGAGCCATTCTCTTCCAACGCTCTTTTTGCCTCACCGACACCCGTTCCAAATGATTCGATGATACCTAGAGCTTTAAACATATCTCTCATTTCTGGATTCTCTGTATCTCTTTCATTAAAGAAAGTTCTCTCATTCAAATCCTGAATTTTTAGTGGCGGCAATGGTTTATTGTAATTAACTATATTAATCTGTCTATCAGATATATATATCTGAATTGGCTTTCTATTTTCATAGTTATTATGAACGATTGCATTTGCAACCAGCTCTTCAATCGCAACATAGGGAAAATTAACAATCTTCCGATTGCTGGCTTCTCCTTCTTTTCTTACAACAATCGTATTCAGATAATTGTCATTAATATAATTCACAATTGCATGATACTGTTTCCATATTGGTCCCTTAAAACATTTGGATTCCATTTTTCTCTTGGTGCCGAACATATCTACAATCATTTCAACATAAGAATATCCTATATATTTTTCCGGCTTATCGCCAAACATCAAAATTGCAAAATTCTTGATTCTCTTTTCAGCCGGATCATTCTTATCCAACAGCCCAAGCGATTTGGCCATCTGCGTTTTATCAAGCGTATCCATAATTTCTCTGTTACTTGTCTGCGAAAGATATTCTCTAATAAGATCTACATTCAAATCATCAATGTCAGCATCTGCATTTGTCATTGAAGAAAAGTGGAAATTTGCAAATTTCCGCAATAAATCATATTCTTCATCTACCCTGGCCAGTCTTGAATCTGCTTCTATCCTGACATAACGCCCTGGTTTCAAGTTTATTCGTTTATTCCTTTCAGCCTTCTCACTAACCATAAACGGCCCGCCCGTTTGCCGTTGCACCACAACCAGCAAATAATTTCTGTTTTCAAAGCAATTTGTTACTATTTCAAACGCCACATTTGGATACAAAAAAGATCTTAATGAGTTAATCTCATTCTTACACTTTTCCAATTTTCCTTCCTCTATACCCAATATAGGCAGCTTGGGAATCGCTTTATTGTTTTCATCATTTATTTCCTCAACCCCCAGAAAAATATACTGTATATCGTTATCATAGTAGTTATTTCCATACGCACAGATAGTTTTTAATATTTTTGCCAACTGCGATACAGAAGATTTATATTCGATATACGAGCATTCACATGACAAACTTCTCAAAATATCATTGGCATTCCGTTTTATTCTTTCATAATCCATGATTTCACCTCCTGAATCCAAACATATTTTACATCAAACCAAAGATTTTTGCAAGCAAACCATAGTTTTATCTCATTAAAGACAAAAGGAGCCATTGCTCCATAAATGAATTACTCATCTATTTTGCAACAGGCCCCTGTTGTCTTTTTTCATTTCGCCTCGACCAGTGACAGGATCTCCTCCATCGTCTCCCTGTCAGCATATTTCTCCAGATACGGCTGTGCAATCGGGATATTTTTCTTTTTCACCCCTGAAAGGCGCCGGATATCTGTCCATTATACTGTATCCATTTGCTCAGCATCCGTTTCTCGCGTCATACCTGTCACGGGGCAAACCCATTTATCGTAAAATGGGCAAACTCATTTATCGTAACACTGCTTCCCTTTTTCTGCTCCATAACCTGTTCCAACTTCCCATACCTCTCACACTCTACCCCCCCCTCTCTCCCCCTGCA
>CANQEB010000118.1 GCA_947594085.1 uncultured Lachnospiraceae bacterium
CTCCGCCCGGCCCCAAATGCCCGCACAGGATTACATAGATTCCGAAGATCACGATCGTCGGCACGAGGATCTTCGCCACGGTCTGAAGAATTACGTCATTCTTCGGCTCGTAGATACTGTCGTTTTCCAGATCCTCCAGCTCTTTTTTCTTGTTCTTGTCAATGCGCAGCAGAATCAGCACCGTACACGTCGCGATAAACAGTACGTGCGACTCGCCGAGCGTATCAAACGCACGGTAGTCAAGGATCATGCCGGTGACGATGTTCACCGACCCGGTCTCCTGCAGGCCGTTCTCGATGTAGCGTCGCGACACCTCGTTGTTCACAGGACGCTCGGCCTCGCCGATCGCCGGCAGCTGCGAGATCGCCATCAAAAGCATCGTCAGAAGCAGCACGCAGAACAGCGCGGCCAACACCTGGTAGACTTTTGTGAAAAAGCGGACCTGCCTGTTGTTGTCGATATCATAGACCCGCCTCAGGACGCGCTTCTTTTCCTCGGCACGTTTCTTCTTCGCGTTTTCGTCCTCCTCGAACGGCTTCTGCGGGCGCATCTCGACATTGCCGAGGAAGAGATCCTGATCCCCGTCCAGCCACTTCCTTAGCCGCCCGGAAACAGTCTTCCCATACTCATTCTCAGAAAGCTTTCTGCTCATGCGTCTCCTCCTTCCCATCCGATCCCGCGTCGGATGTTCCGTCCGGTTTTTCATCTGCCTTCTCGTCCGATTTCACAATCGCATGGATCTTCTTCAACGTGACAAAGAACAGCAGGCTCGTGACGCCCGCGCCAACCGCGGCCTCCGTGATCGCGAGATCCGGCGACTCCAGCAGCAGCCAGATGATCGACATCACCAGACTGTACGACATATAGATAAGAATCGAATTGAGTAGGTTTTTGGACAGGCTGACCGAGACGGCGCATACGACCAGAAACCCGAGCAATATATTCGTAAATACCGACATCTCACGCCTCCTCCCGATCGGACGTCGACAGTTCAGCCGCCTGCTGCGCCTTGGCTGCCCCGATCTGCGAATCTGCGATTTCCGATACGCCATTTCCATCCGAATCCCCGTCGGAAGCTTTCAGCTTCTCCTCCAGCTCCCGGATCGTGTACTTTTGATAATGCTTCTCCGGCTCCTCGTCGGTCGACACCTCCAGCCTCGCAATCAAATGCGAGGATGCCGGCGACGAAAACCACAGGAACACGATCACAAGAAACAGCTTCAGCGAGGTGAAGGTAAAGCCGCTCATCAGAATCAGCCCAATCAATGAGAATCCGATGCCCAACGTATCACCCATCGCAGCCGCGTGCATCCGGTTCAACACGTACCGAAACCGAAACACGCCGATCATTTCGATCAGAAAAATGAAAAGACCGAAGAGCAGAAGAAACGCTCCGGCCAGAAAACGAATCCACTCAAATGCCGCCATGCTTCTTTTCCTCCCTCTCCTTCTTTTCCCTGTAGACACCCATATATACTCTTGTAAGCACAATCACAGCCAGAAAACTCAGCATCGCGTAGATCAGGCAGATATCCGCCAGATATCCCTCCTCGAGCATCAGCGCAAGGATCGCGATGATGACCATGACCATCGTACCCATCATATTCACCGAAACGATACGGTCCGCCACGCGCGGCCCGATGATCGCGCGCACCAGACAGAGCACGACCATGATCGCGAGAAAGATCAAAGCCCCGGTAAACAGTATGTGATACGCCTGCTCCAGTCCCGGTATTCCTTTTCCCATCGTTTATCCACCTCGTTTTCCCTACAAAACTTCTTGAATCCACAGCGAAACACAAAAACACATCCGCGCCCTCGCTACTTCTTCGACGCAGATGAGTCTCTTTCTTTTCCATTCAGGTATTACTCATCCTCCAGCGCGGAAAGCATCTCCACAAACACAGAACTGTCTATGCCCTCGCCCAGGCTCTCATCCAGGCAATGCACCAGATACTCTGACCCTTCCAGCGACACGGTAATCGTCCCCGGGGTCAGTGTAATCGCGTTCGCCAGAAACGCTCTGCCAGTCTCCGTCTTCATATCCGAATGAAAGCTCACAAGCGCCGGCTCCAGCTCCTCGCGCTCGGACAGGATCATACGCATGACCGCGAAATTTGCCGCCACGATTTCCTTCACCAGCACGACCGCATAGCGCACGAAACCGACACAGCGCTTCAAAAGCGCCTTTTCCTTCTGAACGCTGTAGTCCATAAAGCGGCAGATGAACGCGAACATGGCCGCCGCGATCACCAGTCCGAACACACAGATCTCCGGCGTGATGTTTCCGTTAAAGATCACCCACAGCGCAAAAAACAAAAGATACATGGTAAAAGCCCTCTTTCTCCGGCAGTCCGTCTAAAAGTTCCACTTATTTTAACGCAAATCCGCAGTTTCGTCCAGACCTATTTCAAAATAATCTCCCGGCTGTCCGAAGGCGCCCGCCGCGCCTGGATTTCCGTCAAAAATAGCTTCCTCCCAGATAGACGATGCCGAAATACACCAGACCGAAATACAGGTGCGCCACGATCAGAAGGATCGCCGCGGCCATGTAGGTCAGCCTTCCCCACGCCCTGTTCTCCCGCACATACGCGACAAACGCCGTGCTCCCGGACGCTTTGTATGCGTCGTACAGCTTCTTCACATCCTTGTACAGCCAGCACAGGCTGACCACAAAAACCGGGAACAAACAGAAGCAATAGCCCCAGGTGAGATTACCGTCGTTCTGGCGGTAGCCCATATCGTTGATAAACAGATACTCAAACAGACCCACCAGCCACATCAGCCAGGTCACGCGAAAACGTCTGTCCTCTTTCAGCTCGCGCAGGTTCGCCAGCAGCACGACCAGCGGAAACGCCGCGGACTGCAGAAGCGAGGCGATCGGATGGTCCGTGCGCAGACGCAGGACGTACGCGAGCGAGAACCCCAGCGAAGAGCTCTCGTTGCTGCCGTTGAACAGGATCGCGTTCTGCCGGATCAGCACAAGCAGGGAGATCAGGATCGGGATCCCGATGATGATCTGCCGACCCAGCGTCTTCCCCTTCGTCGCGATGCAGTCCGTCAGCAGCATGATCGCCATCGCCGGAGCGAACGCGACGATGAAGTTCGGCTTGCAGAGATTTGTAAACACAAGAAGAATCGTGAACCAGATAAAATCGAGCGCGGAAAACTTCTCCCGGTAGATCTCCTGATAGCCGTAATAAAACAGCAGGACAAACATAGCCCCGAATTTCATGCCGATATAAGTCGAATTGTGCCAGATTGTAGGCGTCTGAAGCCCCAGATAGCGGTTTGGATTCAACGCCTTGATGTAGATCGGCGCGACGACCATGCAGACAATCGCCAGCAGATGCAGGATCACCGGATTGCCCTCCGGCATCAGCTTGCGCATAATGCGATACGTCGCCCATAGCGTCCCGAGCGTGAGCGCCGAGAGCAGGATCCCGACCGCCTTCGCGTTCATCCCCAGATCCCGGATCATCACACCGAAGATCTGCTCCATCAGGCTGTAGGCCGGCTGCCGTATCCCCTCCTCGATGTGCGCGATCAGATCCGAGGGATAATCGCCCAGCTTTCCCGGATAGGCGATCGCCTGCCGCATGAACATGCGGTACAGCATCGCTCCCCAGCCCGCGTAAAAAAAGGCGAACAGCGCGTTCCACACAACGTTTTTCTTTTTCGTATCCATACTTTTCCCTTTCCTCTCCCGGTATTTCAGCCTTACTATTGCACCAATGCATCGTACAGCGCGCGAATCGCGGTCTCGAAATCGCCGTTGCTGACGCCGATCGTGCAGTTGATCTCGTTGGAGCCCATGTCAATCATCTTGATGTTGACCCGCGCCTCCCCAAGCGAGCCGAAGAACCGCGCCGCGATCCCGCTCTCGGAGCGCATCCCCCTGCCGACGACCGTCACGAGCGCCATGTCCTCGTCCACACTGATCTTGTCCGGCCTAAGCAGCCGCTGCAGCGAGGCCGTGATCGCCTCCTGCTTCTGCCGATACTCCTCCAGCGGCAGGATCACGCTGATCGTGTCGATGCCCGAAGGCATATGTTCAAAGGTGATGTGGTTTTCGTCAAACGCTTCGAGCAGCTTGTGGCAGAAGCCGATCTGCGCGTTCATGCGGTTCTTCGCGATACTGATCGCCGCGAAGCTCTTCCGCCCCGCAATCCCGGTGATCGGAATCTCCTGCTCCGGACTCAGCTTTCGGCAGATCAGCGTCCCCTTCTCCTCCGGATGGTTCGTATTGCGGATGTGGATCGGGATCCCCTCCCGGCGCGCCGGATAGACCGCGTCCTCGTGCAGCACGGCCGCCCCGCGGTAGGAAAGCTCCCTCAGCTCCGCGAACGTCATCGCGTTGATCTTCCTCGGGTCCTCAATGATCGACGGATCTGCCAGCAAAAAGCCGGAGACGTCCGTCCAGTTCTCATACAGCTCCGCCTGCACAGCGCGCGCCACTAAGGCCCCCGTGACGTCCGAACCGCCCCGCGTGAAGGTATGGATCTCCCCCGCATCGTCCGCCCCGTAGAAGCCGGGGATCACGGCGCGCTCGGCGCGCGCGAGCCGCCCGCGCAGGAAGAAATTCGTCCGCTCATCCTCAAAGTATCCGTCCTGTCCGAAGCGCACGACCTCCGCCGCGTCCACAAACTCATATTCCAGATAATCCGCCAGCAGAAGTCCACAGAGATACTCGCCGCGGGAAGCCGCGTACGCCTCCCCCGCGCCCTTCGAGAACGCGTACTCGATGCGCTCAAACTCCCGGTCCAGCGAGACCGAGAGTCCCAGCTCGTCGATGATATCCTGATAGCGCGCGCGGATCTTCTTCTGCGTCGCCTTTCCGCTCTTTCCCTGATTGATCTCCGCGTAATACTCATACAAAAGATCCGTCACCTTCTCGTCGTCCTCAAAGCGCTTCCCCGGCGCGCTCGGCACGATGTAGCGCCTGCCTGGATCGCTCTCCACGATCTCCTTCACCTTGCGGAACTGCTTCGCGTCCGCGAGCGAGCTTCCCCCAAACTTTGCGGCAATTACATGTTCAGAATTCATCTGTCTGCTCCCTTATCCTCCCGGCAACGGCACGGTATCTCAGCCGTTACCTTTTGTTCTTTCTTTATGCTTTCTGCATTTCACAGGTTCTCCCGAAATCCTCTTTACAGGTACTTCCCCAGCGTCCTTCCGACCGCCTCCCCGATCTCGTCGATGATCTGCCCGCAGCGCTTCTTTCCAAGACCGGCGCCTTCTCCCACCGCGAGAAGCTGCTTCCTGCCGGGACGCGCGCCCTCGCCGTCCACCGTCGTCGTGTGCTCTCCGTAATACGTGGTACTGTACGTCAAATCATAGGCCGGGCTCAAACGCCATTCCCGCTTCGTCTCGTCATACAAAAAAGAAAAATTCTTCGAATGGTCGTCTCTGTTGTGCGCGAACACATTGAAACACATCCGCCGGAACATGTTCTCCACATCCGCCGTATGATCGCGCGTGAGGATCTTCGTCAGCTTCATCAAGCCGTGGTAATCCAGACTCGGCTGCTCAAAATCGAGCTCCAGAAGCGCCGCGGCCGTCAGCATATGAATCCTGTCGCCATCGTCCGCACGGTCAAACCGCCTCACTCCAAAATAACCCGCACAGCGCTCCGAAGAAAACAAGCGCGTCTGCGGCATATCGATCCCGCACGCCCTGGCGCAAAGCGAGTAATCGTATTCCATCCGCCCGACATCCGGGCCGTCGACGTGCGCCGGAAACTTGATAATCCAGTCCTCGCCGTCGACTTCCGTCAGGATCTTCGGCCGCGCGCCGCCGCTCGTACCGCCCAGACGGTAGAGCTCATCCAGATAAATGCAATCCGTTTCCCGGTTATTTTCCTCAGTTTCTCCGACTATTTCGCTGCGGGAGGTTCTCCCTGAGGAGGATCGCGGACTCCCATATTCTGTCTTCAGAACCTGCGCGCACTGCCGCGCGATCTCGTCCAGATCGAATCCGGTCTGCCCGATCTCCATGCCAAATTCCGGCTCATACGTGAGCGCCCCCATCCCGGAGCTGCCGACGATCGCCAGGCGGTCGAGCGCGCCCAGGCTGCCCGGATCGATCCCATTTTTCCGCAGGAGACGATTCAGCAGCAGATTTCCCCACGCGTCCGGCAGACTATCCGCGAAGACCCCAAACAATCCCTGAAAATAATTCTTTACCGGGAAGAACACCTGCTTCCGAAGCGGCAGCGAAAACGGGCTGATCGAAAATCCGTCCCTGATCCAGCCGTCCTCATACGCAAAGGCGATCCGCCGGTTCGCCGTCATCGCCAGAGTCCCCACCAAGTCTCCCTTATATAGTACCTGTAACACCTTACCGGTTCTCACGGATAACCTCCTGAATATCCAGATATTCCACCTGCGTAAACAAGACGCGCAGCTCCTCCGCGCAACCAAGCGCGAGCGCGATCTTCGTCAGTGACAGCAGCGAAATCTTGCCCGTAGCCTCAAAACGCTTGACCGAACCGAAGCTGACTCCGCTCATCTCACTTAACCTCTCCTGTGAGATCGCGCGCCTCTTCCGTATCCTGCGGACACGCTGCGCAAGCTTCTGATTCAGCTCCTCCGCCGTCTCCCAGATATATTCATTCTCAATATAATTCACCGCGGCCTCCCGAACACATGCATAAAGCAGATAATATATTATATAAAATTATGTTTCTAATCTAAAAACAGATAAAAAATTATCTGATATTATTGTACTCCATCCGTATCAAAATGTCCATGAAAAGATAGCGAAAAACACCGTTTTCTATCATAGCACTACTTCCACGAAATGGCTATCTTTTTCGCAAAAAACATGCATATAAAAACACCTTCGGGCAATAGCCTCTGAGGACTCTTCCCGAAGGTGCATAGTTCTTTTATAATTGTTTCGTCTGTCTTATGAAGATTTCTTCCGCGACAGCACAATACTCTGGATCACAAGGAACAGACAGAGCATAGCCGCGGTCGTGATGCCAATCCACCACGCCTCGGTGAAACCCGCCGAGGATACGATGCTCTGGATCGTACCCAGAGCCAACACGCCGAAAAACGTGCCGATGATGTTGCCGACGCCACCGGTCAGCAGCGTACCGCCGATGATGGACGAAGCGATCGCGTCCATCTCCATGCCCGACCCGTTTGCCACGGAACCGTTGCCGTGGTTCAGGAACAGGACATAGCCGCCGATGCCCGCCAGCAGTCCGCACAGCAGATGCGCGAGGAATTTCGTCCGCTTCACGTTGATGCCGAGCATCAGCGCGCTCTGCTTGTTTCCGCCGACCG
>CANQEB010000119.1 GCA_947594085.1 uncultured Lachnospiraceae bacterium
CGCACTCGAAATGCGGTTGTCCTTTACTGGGCACGTGGGTTCGAATCCCACACTCTCCGTTTTTTCTTTTCTGCTACATTAATCTTCATAGTGTCCGCGACATGCGATAATCCAGAGATTTCCCGCCGCGTCAACATCATAAACCAGCCGGTTTTCATGGTCTATTCTCCGGCTCCATGCTTTTCGATAGCGTAGCGGTTCCGGTTTCCCGATTCCCTGCGCCACACCATTTCGCTCTATATCCTTCACCAGTTCATTGATCTTCTTCAGAGTGCTGCTGTCCTTTTCCCGCAGCAAGCTGCGCCATACTCCGATCGATCATGGCCAGATATTCCGCATTCCTCGCCATCTTCACAATCTGGTTATATTTTTCCAAGCTCATCAAGACAACATTCTTTTCATCTTTACGCGTTACGATTACTGTTTCGTCATTATCTGTCGCTTGATCGCAATAATCTTTCAGATTGTTCCTCATAGTAGAATAATTCACTGCCAGCATAAAATCATCCCCCTTGTTCTCTGTATTTATATTGTACCATATTTTGTACAAAAAACAAGTATTTTTGCGTGAATTTTAGCTTTACTATTATTGCAAAACCTGAGTTCTTTTATTTCACCCGGAAACGGCTCTCCCCGCCTTCCGCCTCCGTCACGATGCTCTCGATCGAGTGCTGCACCATGTCGCTGACCGCGTTCTCCGTGTAGAACGCCATGTGCGGGAGCATCAGCACGTTCGGCATATCCTTGAGGATCGACATCTCGCGGTGCCCGATCAGCTTATATTTGTAATCCCCGTAAAAGATCCCGAGCTCGTTCTCGATGACGTCCAGCGCCGCCGCGCTGACCTTGCCCTGCTCGAGCGCATCGATCAGGACAGGCGTGTCGATCACGCTGCCGCGCGAAGTGTTCACGAGCACGACGCCGTCCTTCATCTTCGCGAGCGTCTCCTTGCAGACGATGTGGTGCGTGCCGTCCGCCGCGGGCACATGGAACGTGATGACGTCGCTTTCCGCAAACAGCGTATCGCGATCCACGTAAGTCGCGTACTGCTTCACGCTGTCCTTCTCGTACAGATCGTTCGCCAGAATCCGGCAGCCGAAACCGCTGAGATTGCGGATCACATGCTCCCCCATCCGCCCGGTGCCGATGACGCCGACCGTCAGATCTCCGAGCTGCCGCCCGATGCTATCCTTCAGCGAATAGTCCATGCCGTCCGCGCGCTTCATAATCATCTTCATCTTGCGCAGCGCCATGAGGATCAACATCACCGTATAGTCCGCCACGCTCCCGGTCGAGTACGCGACGTTGCTCACCGTGATCCCATGACGCTTCGCCGCCTCGACGTCCACATGGTCGTATCCGATCGTCCGGGTCGAAATGTGCTTCACACCCATCTCCTTCCAGACCTTGATGATGTCCTCGGTGATCGCCGTCGTGAGCACGCTCACCCCCACGCAATCCTTCGCCAGACGCGCATTTTCCGTATCCGGCGCTTCACGGCAGATAACAATCTCCGTGTCGTATTCCTTTCCGAACTTCTCAAAATATACCGCCTCGTCAAAATCCCGGTAGCTGTACACTACGATCTTTCGTGCCGCCATATCTATGTATTTCCCTCATTTCTATAAATTTGAATATAATCCGTAAAATTATGTATTTTATTCACAAAACATTCTCAGATATCATTCCCACACGGAATACAAATATATTTTCCCTTTTAAAATAGTCACTATATCTGTCAACTCGTTAAGCGCCAACGGATCTCCCCATGTAACGACGCCATAAACCCCTTCATTCAAAAAATTGCCATTACCCTGTGTTATAAGATATCCGGGCGGGTTATCCACACCGTTGACCTCCACTGTTCCGGAATCCGGATCCAAAACGTGATAAACATCATCCATCAAAGGTGATATAATGACAAACCAGTGCTCGGCACCGCTGGGCAGCACTGCGTGAATCATATCTCCGGGTAACAATGTTTCAAACTGCTCACCCCGAATAGATTTGGGCTTTATTTTGCTTATATCTATAAAGTCTCCGAATAGATAATTGCCAATTGCATACGCGTATTCTCCGCAATTTGGCCAATAAAATCCCGGCGGATATATGTCCATAAGCTCAGTAAGCCGTTCGTATACAAGATCCGGAGTAAGCTTTGAAATTGGCTGCTTTTTCATTTCTACAGTCACATTACAGCTGGCCTTTACTTTTGGATTATTTTTTGCATATACAGTGATCGTGGCTGTACCGCTCGTAATTGCAGTTACCTTACCGTTTGCGTTGACAATCGCGACATTCTGATCGCTCGACTGCCATATCAGCTTCGCTCCGGAAGGATTGATTTTGGCCTTCAGCTTTACAGTCGCGTCCCGCTTCTTCAATACCACGCTCGTCTTGTCCAATTGAATCTTACTGGTTTTTGCTTTTACCGTGATACTGCAACGGTATACTTTGCCTGCAGCTTTGGCCGTGACCGTAGCTCTGCCTACTTTCTTCGCCGTCACCTTGCCCTTGCTGCTTACTTTGGCAACTTTTTCATTGCTGGAAGACCATTTGACCTTTTTGCTGTTATTCTTAAGCTGCAGCGTCGCGGATTCGCCCACTGTAAGAGTGAGCTTCGTCTTATTAAGTTTGGTCTTCGCTGATTTCGCGTTTGCTGATACAGGAAATAGAACAACTATCAATAGAAACAGCAAAAAAGGCAAATATTTCTTAGTATGTTTCATATAAACACCCTCTCTTTATCATAGCGATATGGATTTCCTTTAAAGCAGATTATAATACAGAGTTTTATCCTATACAACCCCATAATTGCTTCATCTCAAGCACAATTAGCTCTGTGGCACTACATTCTCCAGCGGCAGTCCCTGCTCCCACGCCCGCGCGTTCGCGAGTGTCGTCTCCGCGATCGCCTGCAGCGCCTCGCGTGTAAAAAATCCCTGATGCGACGTGATCACGACGTTCGGGAATGCCAGCAGCCGCGGCACCGTCTCGTTCGAGATAATATCGTCCGACAGATCCTCATAGACCATCCCGGTCTCCTGCTCGTACACATCGAGTCCGACGCCCGCGAACTTCTTGGCGCGAAGCGCCTCCAAAAGCGCCTCCGTGTCGATCAGCCCGCCGCGCGATGTGTTGACGAGCACCGTCGTGTCCTTCATCAGCGCGATCGTCTCCCGGTTGATCATGTGATAGGTCTCGTGAAACAGCGGGCAATGCAGCGACACAAGGTCGGACCTGCGCAGCAGCTCCTCCAGCTCGACATAGCTGACGATTCCCTCCAGCGCCGGATCCTGATATTTGTCATACGCAAGGATCTCCATGCCGAAGCCCCGGCAAATGTTTACCATCGCTTTTCCGATCTTGCCGGTGCCGACGATCCCCGCCGTCCCCTGATAAAAATTCCGCCCCAGAAGTCCGGTCAGAGAAAAATCATTGATCCGTACCTTCGTGTACGCGCGGTGCAGATGCCGGACGGCCATCAGCGCCAGTCCCATCGCGTGCTCCGCGACCGCCTGAGGGCTGTAGCCCGGCACACGCATGACTGTAATCCGGCATTCCTTCGCCGCCTCCAGATCGACGTTGTTGTAGCCGGCGCAGCGCAGCAGCACCAGCCGCACCTCCAGCTCCCTCAGCTTCTCCAGCACCGGACGGCTCAAGTCCGAATTCACAAACGCGCACACCGCATCGTAACCCGACGCCAGCACCGACGTCTCCGGCTTCAAATTTGCCTCAAAGAAATCAATATCACACGTAAAAGAATCCGGCCCGTCCCCTTTTGATAAAGGTTCAAACCAGATCCTGTCGTAATCCTTCGTTCCGAAAAATGCAATCCGCATACCGCACACTCCCTTCCGATTCAATTTACATCAAAGTTTTCCGGTAATAACACCTTCCAATAAAATTCCCGATTAAAATTTGTCGCTTTTTCTCCGGTAAATTGCAGAACTCCCTTTCATTAAGTATTTCCCGCTTTTCCGTCCATTATTACCTGAGCATCGGGTAAACAAACTGGGCGCGTTCACTTCAACTTTCTATCTCCCCAACAAGATCTTTTTTCGCATAAAAAACGCTCCGGCGATTCGTCCTCGTCAGAGCGTTCCTTGTCGTTATTCGTTTTTGATTTCTTACCGTTAGTTGAAATACACCAGATCCTCCTCGGGCGGTCCGGTCAACTCATAATTCTCGGCGTAGAGCACCGGCCCCTCCTCGCCGTACTCCTTCGAATATTCGTAACGAACCTTCGCCGTCAGGTAGATCCACTGTCTGGATTTGAGCTGATCCGTGAACGCGGCCTTGCAGACGCAGCCCACGAAGCGGATATCGTCGGCGCAGCAGGTCATCGCGTTGCGCCCGGGCACAAACGTACCATCCGGAAAATGCCGCGACTTCATCACCTTAGCCCGGAAACGCACCTTCTTATTCTCGTAACGATCCTTCGACTCAAATACGTCCAGATACCACAGACCGTAATCAATGTCCTCAATCTGGATCACAGGGGCATTCAAATCGTACGGCGGCTGATCCATGCCCGGATCGATCGGGTTGCCCTCGCCGTCCTCAAAGTAGACCATCGCCCGCGGATTCAGTCCGCGCACCGTGCGGCGGAACGAATGCAGGTCCATGTCCTCCGTGCAACGGTTGAACAGCGCCATCTCCGTATTCAAAAACAGATTGCTCAGGATGCTGCGCATGTTTGTCAGGTACGTCGGAAACGTGCTGCCGTCTATGATCGTAATCACCTGCGCAATGTCCATGCTAAACGGCATTTCTGGCCCAAAAAGCCACTTCGGATCCCACATTCCGTTCATCTCGATAAAGATGCGCTTCGGCCGGTAATGCTTCTCGCAGGTCTTCAGAAATTCCGCGTTGAACTCTGACTCTTCTTCCACGGAAATCATGGAAATATTCATCTTCGCCAACGCCTTTTCGTCGTACTCCTCCTCGCCCTCCTCGCAGAGGATCAGAAGCCCGCGCCTACCATCGTCAAAATCGCCCCCGGCAAGCACATCGCGCAGAAATGACGTCTTGCCGCTCTCCAAAAAACCGGTAATCAGATAAATTGGGATTCGCTCCATGTCTACTCACTCTTTTCTACAATAGAATCTGTTTCGTTTACAACGAGCCGCGCTTAACCTCGAAAAAGCTTCGCTTTTGCGAACCTTACAGTCCAAATAATTCCGCAAGCGCCTGCTCGTCCAGCTTTGAGCCGATTACGCAAAGCCGGCCTGTATAATCCGCGGCGCCCTCGCGAACCTCATACTCGCCAGGCACAAAATCAAAGTGAAGCCACTTGCCCTCCGGGCTTGGCAGCATACCCTTCGCGCGAAGCACCACACCGTACTTCTCCGAATCATCCAGTGTCTTCAGAATCTTCTCGATTTCATCCTTCGTATACTTCTTCGGCGTCTCTCGGCCCCAGGATGTGAACACCTCGTCCGCATCGTGGTGGTGATGATGATGTCCGTCGTGGTCATGGTGATGATGCCCGCACCCGCACTCCTCGTCATGGTCGTGGTGATGATGCTCGTGCTCGTCGTGCTCATGATGATGCCCGCACTCGCACTCCTCGTCGTGATCGTGATGATGATGTTCATGCTCATCGTGGTCATGATGGTGCCCACACCCACACTCCTCATCATGGTCGTGATGGTGGTGCTCGTGCTCGTCGTGCTCATCGTGGTCATGATGGTGCCCGCACCCGCACTCCTCGTCGTGGTCATGGTGGTGCTCATGCTCATCATGCTCATCGTGGTCATGGTGATGCTCATGCTCATGATGATGGTGCTCGTGTTCCTCCTCGAGTAGCATCTGCGCCAGCACGTCGCTCTCCTCCATCGCGCCCAGCATCTGCGCACCGGTCAGCTCGTCCCACGGCGTCGTGACGATCACGGCCTTCGGGTTCTTCTCGCGAATCATCTCCGCCGCCTGAAGCTGCTTCTCCTCGGAAAGCCTCTGCGTACGGCTCAGGATGATCGTCGCCGCGCTTTCGATCTGATTATTATAAAATTCACCAAAATTCTTCATGTACATTTTGATCTTCGACGCGTCCGCCACGGTTGTGAGTGCGTTCAGCACAAGTCCCGCGTCATCCGCCGCATCCTCGACTGCCTTTCTGACATCGGACAGCTTGCCGACTCCGGATGGCTCGATGATAATGCGGTCCGGTGCAAATTTCTCCGTGACTTCCTTCAGCGCCTTGCCGAAATCACCGACCAGCGAGCAGCAGATACAGCCGGAATTCATCTCCGTAATATTGATACCTGCATCCTTCAGGAATCCACCGTCGATTCCGATCTCGCCGAACTCGTTCTCAATCAACACAATCTTCTGTCCAGCGAACACATCCTGAATCAGTTTTTTGATCAGTGTTGTCTTGCCTGCGCCCAGAAACCCTGAAATAATGTCTACTTTTGTCATTGTAATCCTTCTTTCTCTGCTAAATTATTAACTAAACACGATAGTACACCAATTTCCCAAAGTTTGCAAATTTTTTTGCAAAAGTATCACGCATGCGGCGCCAACCCCGATTTTCTCACGCGGGTCTAATCGAGTGGGGGTTCCTCCGCCCTCTCACACCACAAAAAACAGATGGCTCATCAACCATCTGCCTGTAACTGTCCTCATCTTTTGCAGAAGCGCAAGCGCATCCGCTCTAATTCCTCTTCTCCCCGGCTGTAATCGCACTGTCCATCAGCCGGATCAACTCCAGCGCGCTTCGAAACTGCTGGGTGATATTCTTCTCTGTCCAAAGGATCGATCCCTGCCACGTTGCGTTCTCACAACGGTCGATCTGGATTACAAATTTTCCTGCCGCCTTCTTCTCCATCTCATCACCCTCTGTTCGCTGCCCTGCCTATCCTGTCCTGTATGTCCCTTGCACTCTGTCTGTCTTTTCTGTCTTCTTCTATCCTATCTGGTCTCTATCAGTCTCGTTCGTCTGAATTACATTGCAAAGTTTACGGAGCTCATGTTGCTGCCTTCTTCTGTCTGTGCCGTTACGTTGTTCGCGCCTGTCTCGTCGATGTGGAAGATTTCCTGGGTCTGCTCGCTGCTGATCTGAACCGTCTTGAACTCTACCTGTACGTTTACGCTGCCGTCTGCAAGCTCTACTTCGCTGCCGTCTACCGTGAAGGTCACATCGTAGAAGATGTACTGTGCGTCCTCGCCTGCTGCGCTGTTCGCTGCTGCCGCTGCCTTCGCTGCCTCGTACTCTGCGCTGCCTTCCTCGAGCTTTCTCACCTGCATCTCGATGTTC